>JADFPE010000021.1 GCA_022562495.1 Acidobacteriota bacterium | reverse complement strand
CACGCGAGGGCAGCTCGCGGTGATGATCGGGATGCGCTTCGAGACGTTCCTGGCGGACGCCGCCGCCGGGCGCACGGCGATCATCACCGATGCGCGCAATCACTGGGGTTACGCATGGGTGATCGCCGTCGCCCGGGCCGGCATCATGGAGGCAGACACCAACTACCGGTTCCAACCGGAGCAGGTGGTCACGCGGGCGGAACTGGCGCGGGTCGCGGTCCGGTTGCTGCGGCTCCGTGCCGCCGACGCGACGTCGCCGCCGGGCGGGGCGCGCCCCAGCTTCTCCGACCTGGCGCCGGGCCATTTGAGTTATCCCGCGGCGTCCGAAGCGGTGGCGGCGGGGGTGCTGCAGCCGCTCGAGCAGAACACCTTTCAACCGGGCCGACCGGTGAGTGGCGCCGAGGTCATGACGGCGCTCGGCCGGCTCGATGGCCTGATGGGGGGTGGGCGGTAAGCCCGTGGGAAGAGTCCAGTGGCGGTCGCATGCCGCTGGGCTGTCACCACGGGTTGTGAACCCCGGGTCATGTCGCCACTAACGGTCGCGACTCAGCTCACGCTGCTGCGGATGCTGCTGATACCGGCGGTGGTGATCCTCGTCGTCTATGGGTTGAACGGGTGGGCGTTCGTGGTCTTCATCGGCGCGGGGCTCACCGACGCGCTCGACGGGATCCTCGCGCGCTGGTGGGGCCAGCGGACCACGCTGGGCGCGCTGCTGGACCCGATGGCCGACAAGCTGCTGTTGATCTCCACCTTCGTCGTGCTCACCTTACCCAGTCTCGGCCTGCCCAACCGATTGCCGCTCTGGCTGACGGTGATCGTCATCAGTCGTGACGTCATCATCGTGGTGACGGTCGCCATCGTGAATCTCTCGATCGGGCGCCGGACGTTCCAACCGACACTGCTGGGTAAGCTGGCCACGCTGGTGTACATTCTGACCGTTGCGGTGACGATGTGCTTCAACTGGCTGGGGCGGACCTCGGTACTGGTGGACGTTGCGATCTACGCCACGTTGAGCGTCACGCTCGTGTCTGGTCTCCACTACATCGCGCATGCGTCCCGCATGCTCAACGATGTCTCGTGAGGGGCGCCCGGACGTCGCGGCGGGAACACACGCGGGGAGTGTCTGCGGTGGGCGACGCGACTCTTCTGTTGGTGGTTCGGGATTGATGTTGCGCGGCGGGTCACCGATGCGGCCATCAGTGGGAATTTGACATGCTAGATGTGTTCAAGAAACGCGGCGCGGGCGACGGCGGGCTGTCGGCCAAGGAGCAGGTGGCCGAGCTGCAGGCGCTGATCGGTCAGGCCCGGGAAGAGCGGGCGGCGCTGAGCACGATGCTGACCCAGGTCGAACTACACGGGTCGAAGCTCTCGACGCTGGGTCGGTCGCTGCAGGACGTGCACGACCGAGCCGGGCCCGCCGCCGGGAAGATGGACACGCTGGCGAAACGGTTGTCGACGCTCGAGGCGCGTGCCACGGGTCTGGAGGAGATCGGCGACCGGATTGAGACGCTGCGCGGTGGGGTGCGCAAGGTGGAGGAGACCGCCCAGCAGCTGCTGGCGCCGGACGGCGAGCTGCAGAAACACCGACACGAGGTGCAACAGTTGTCGACCCAGGCAGTCCAGAACGTGGCGCTGCTCGACGCGATGAAGAAGGAGCAGAGCACGCTGGACGAGTATCGGGAACGGCTCCGTACGGCCCAGAGCGAGGTGGAAGACTCGGCGAGCAGGACGGCGTCGCTCAAGGCTGACTTCGATCGCCTACGTGATCTGACGGGACAGTTGACCCAGGATCACGCACGGCTCAAGGACGCACTGCGTGAGACCCGCGAGCAAGCCGCGGCGACGACCGAGGCGGTCAGGGACGTCGATAAGAAACTCGGGCCGTTGACTGAGATGCACGAGCTGAGCAAGAGCACGGAAATCCAGCTGGCGACGCTCAACTCGCTGGCCGAGCATGTGTTGCAGAAGGTCAAGGTGCTCGAGAACCAGAAACACACCGTTGAGCACGCGGTTGTGGAGTCGAATCGCCTCAACGAGTTGGTCTGGAACATGGATGTCCAGGTTGCCAAGCTCAAAGATGGCGCGCAGCAGGCGGCGCAGGTCGAGGAGACCGTGAGCCGGATCGAGGTGCTGACGCACGATACGGTCGCCCGGCTGGACCAGGCCACCAAGGCGAAGGAGTCGTTCACCCGCGAGCTCGACAAGCTTGAAGAGGACCGGACCGGGCTGACCGATTTCGTCCGCGGCTATTTCGAACGTCTGACGGTCGAGCGGAAGGAGCTGGACGCCTTTGACGAACGGGTGAAGTCGCTCCTGAGCGGGTTGAGCACGACGGAGGAGAGCATCCGCAACCTGCAGGAGCGGGAGAAGGACCTCGCGGCACTGGGCCAGCGGACCGAGGGGCTCGAGAAGCGGCTGGTTGGTCTGTCGGATCAGGCCGAGGATCTCCAGCGGAAACAGACCGAGCTCGAGACGCTGGGTGAGCGGCTGGCGCAGGTGGACGAGCTGACCAAGCGTACCAGCTATCAAGTCGTGGCGCTCGAGAAGAGCCGTGAAGATCTGGAGGGGCTGCGCAAGGAGATTCAGGAGTTCTATAAGACCCACGCCGCGGTCAGCAAGACGATAGAGACGCTGGCAGCCGACAAGAAGACGTTCGAGGGGTTCCTCCAGCGGACCGACGAGTTCCGTCGCCAGATCCCGGTCCTCGACTCGAAAATGGATGCCATCACCTCGAAACTGTCGGTGGTCGAGGAAGGGACCCAGAAGGCGGCAACGCTCGTCGCGGTCGCCGAGGACCTCGACCGTCACATGACGCGGATTGCCGGGCACCAACAGCTGGTGGAGCAGGTCGAGGCGCGGCTCAACACCCTGAACACGCTGAGCACGGACGTCGACAGCCAGATGCAGGAGCAATTGGGTCGCCGCGCCGATGTCGAATCACTCAAGAGCCTCTGCGACGGCCTGGCGATACAGGTGGCGGATGCGCGGCAGCAGGTCGACGGCATTAGCGCGACGCAGCAGAAGCTGCTGCCACTGACAACCCAGGTTGTCGAGCTCAAGCATCAGGTGGACAAGACGCAGGCGGCGTTCCGCGAGATCAAGCGGGACGATGCGTCCATCACCGCGCAGGAGAAGCGGCTGGCCGAGCTCGTGGACCAGAGCCGCGGGGTCGCTGCGGACGTCGAGGCGCGGGCACGGCAGGTACAGGAGCTGACGACCAAGTTGAGTGCCGGTGCGGCGATCAAGAACGATCTGGCGGAGGAGCTGGGCCGCGTGCAGACACGGCAGCGTGACGTGACGACCCAGATCCAGCTGTCCGAAGACCAGCTGAAGCGGGTCGAGCAGCAGATGCGGCAGCTCGACCAGCGACGCTCGCAACTCGCCTTCGCCGACAAGCAGCTGACGGCCTTCGAGCGTCGGCTCGGCGAGTTGTCAGTGATGTCGGCCGAGGTCGAGCGACAGACCCAGGCGGTCGAGGTCAGACGCGCCTTCGTGGGCGCGGTCAGGGCAGAGGTCGAAGAGGTACAGCAGATCAGCGCGCGCAGCAAGGCGGATCTCCAGCACGTCGTCGAACACCGCTCTGAGGTGGAGGCGCTGCGTGTCCGGGTGGAAGAGGCGTTGACGGGCATCGCCGAGACCGAGGAGCGGATCGAGATCATCGAGTCACGGCGCAAGATTGTCGATGACGTCCAACGCAAAACCAACGTCATCGTGAACGTACTCGAGGATGTGCGGGTCAATCTCGAGATGGTCAGCGAGCAAAAGGCGATGATCGACCAGGTGGTCGAGAATGTCGCCACGCTTGACGAGACCCTGCGCGAGGCGCAGGCGACGCTGAAGAGGTTGCGGATAGAGCGGGAGCTCGCCGAGCGCATCGAGCGAGGCATCAAGAACCTGCGCACCAAGATCGGCACCGTCGGCTCGCGGGTCGACGATACCCGGTCGGCCTAAGTGGTCCCGGTCATCATTACGGTAACGCACCGAGGGTGGCGAGGCGCCCGGCTGGCAAGACGCGACGAGGGAGCAAATTGGGGGATTTGTGACCGAGGAGCAAGGCCGTCCAGGCGGGATGTATCGCCAGCCGAATGCTACCGTAATGATGACCGGGGCCGCTTAGGGTCCGCGCAGGAACACGTTCCCATGTTGGGGCGTTGAGGCGCCTGGCCACCCTCGGGGCGACGCACGACTTGCACCAGGGACGGCTAGCCGGCGACGGGAGTCTCAGCCAGCTTTTTCCGGAAGTACTCGATCGTGCGGGTGAGGCCGTCGGTCAGCGAGACGCTCGGCTCCCAGTCGAGCAGCGTCCGGGCGCGGGTGATGTCCGGTTGACGCACTCTCGGATCGTCGACGGGGAGCGCGCAATGGACGATCCGGCTGCGCGAACCGGTCAGCGCGATGATCTCCGTGGCGATTTGGAGGACCGTCATCTCGTGCGGGTTCCCGATGTTCACGGGGTCGTTGGTGTCTGAGTGCATCAACCGCAGGATGCCATCCACCAGGTCACTGATATAGCAGAAGCTTCGGGTCTGGCTGCCGTCGCCGTAGACCGTCAGGTCCTCTCCCTGTAGCGCTTGTGCGATGAAGTTCGGCACGGCGCGGCCATCGCGAACACGCATCCGCGGCCCGTAGGTGTTGAAGATCCGCACGATCTTTGCGTTGAGGCCGTGATACCGGTGGTAGGCGGTCGTCATCGCCTCGGCGAACCGCTTGGCCTCGTCATACACGCCCCGCGGCCCGATCGGGTTCACATTGCCCCAGTAGCTTTCCTTTTGCGGGTGCTCCAGTGGGTCCCCGTAGACCTCCGATGTGGACGCCAGGACGAACGTGGCGTTCTTGGCCTTCGCCAGACCGAGTGCCTTGTGGGTGCCGAGGGCACCGACCTTGAGGGTCGGGATCGGCAGCTCGAGGTAGTCGATCGGGCTGGCGGGACTCGCCCAGTGCAGCACGAAGTCGACCGGACCGTCGAGGTAGATGTAGTTGGTGATATCGTGCTCGATGAACAGAAAATCACGGTTCACGAGATGGGCGATGTTGGCCACGTCCCCGGTGAGGAGGTTGTCGATGCCGACCACGGCATGGCCACGGTCGAGCAGGGTTTCCGCGAGATGGGAGCCGATGAAACCGGCGGCGCCGGTGATGACCACTCGTGCACTCATTGGTCTGTTCTGAAAGCGACGCTGCGCGGCGTGTTCCAGGCGCAGTGTCGCTAGTAGGCGTGGCGGTGGAAGAATCCGCGAACGACGGTCAGCCAGAGGATCTTGAAGTCCAGGCTGACCGACCAGTGCTCGATGTAGTAGAGATCGTATTCGATGCGTTTCTCGATCGAGGTGTCGCCCCGCCAGCCGTTGACCTGTGCCCACCCGGTCATCCCCGATTTGACCTTGTGCCGCAGCATGTACTGCGGGACGTGCTGCTTGAACTGCTCCACGAAGAACGGTCGCTCCGGCCGGGGGCCGACGAGCGACATGTCCCCGCGCACCACGTTCCAGAGCTGGGGGAGCTCGTCGAGGCTGAACCGACGCAGCACACGGCCCACCGGCGTGCGCCGTGGGTCGTCCTTGCGTGTCCAGACCGGCCCCGTGTTGCGCTCCGCATCTTCCAGCATCGACCGGAACTTGAAGACGCCGAACGGTCGGCCATCGAGCCCCATCCGCTCCTGCCGGTAGAACACCGGGCCCGGCGAGGTGGCCTTGATCAGGGCGGCGATGATAGCGAAGGGGATGCTCAGAACCACGAGGGCGACCGCCGCGATCGCAAAATCGATGACCCGCTTGACCGCACTGTTCAGCCCCTGGAGCGGTACATCGTTGATGTTGATGATCGGGACGCCATCGAGATCCTCGAGCCGCGCACGGAGGGCGATGACCTGGAGCAGGTCCGGCACCACCTTGACCTCGATGCATTCCCGGTTGGCCACCTCGATCAGGTCGAGCATCTTGACGTGCTCGTCGAGAGGCAGCGCGATATACAGCTGGTCCACGTGCTCCCGGCGGAATATGTCGTCGACCTCGGAGAGAGTGCCGAGAAGCGGCAGCCCGCGGTAGCCGAGATGGTCGCCACCGGCCCGGTCGTCCACGAAGCCGACAATTCGGTAGCCCAGCTCGCTGTGTTGCAGCATCGTGTCCACGATGTGGCGCGCCACATCGCTCGTCCCGGCGATCAGGATGCGCTTCAGCCCGATCCCGTTCCGCCACCGGCGCTCGAGTACCGCGCGCATGGTGGCACGGGGTGCGTAGGCCAGACCGGCGGTCAATATGAGGAACAGCGCCCAGACCAGACGCGAGACCTCGTAGGCACCTTGGTCCTTCAGCGCGGGTGGCACGTAGTAGGCCTGGTAATACAGCGTCCCGGCGATGCCAAGGACGACCGCGATCACGCTGCCCACGAGGACGGCGAAGCAGTCATCGACTCGGGAACGGACGCGATGCAGGCGATAGGCGCCCTGCACCCAGAGCCCGAACGGGAAGAGCAGGCCGATGAACGGCGCCAGGTGAAGATAGGGCTCGAGCGCCGGCTGGCCCTTCGGCATCGAGATGATGTCGGTCTCGAAGCGCAGCAGGTAGGCCGCGATGAACATGCTCACGCCGATAATCCCGTCGATCACCGCCAGGCTGACCACGACCGCACGACCCCGTTGGCTCACTGTGCTCCCCGCTCTATCGGTACGCTCAGCACCTGGTCGACTTGCTGTTTGAACGCCGCGTGGAATCGCTCCCGGGAGAATCGGACCGCGTGCTGCCGGATAGCGGTGGCGTCGAACCGAACACGCCGCACCCGGTCGATCGCCGCGGCGAAGGCGGTGTCAGTGGGTTCTGCCACGAGGATACCGGTGCTGCCGTCGATGACCGTTTCGCAGGCTCCCCCCTCTGCCAGGGCGATGACCGGGCGTCCGCACGCCTGCGCCTCGACCGGGACGATCCCGAAGTCCTCGATCCCCGGCAGCAAGACAGCCGCGGCGTCCTGATACGCCGTTCGAACCTGCTCGTCGGAGAGGGAGCCGAGGAACTCGACGCTCGGCCCGGCCGTTTCACGCAACCGGGCCAGCTCTGGGCCACGTCCCACGATCCGCAGCGGAGCTCCGGCCAGCGCGCAGGCACGGATCGCCAGATCGACACGCTTGTAGGGCACCAGAGCCGACACGATGAGGAGAGACGCACCCGGTGGCTTTCCGCTCGGTCTGAAGAGCGCCGTGTCCACGGGCGGATACACGACGCTGGCACCACGATTATAGTATCGGCGTATTCTCGCCGCAACATACTGGGAAATGGCGACATAGCGGCTGACCCGCCCGGCTGTGGCGACGTCCCACCGGGCCATCGCGCTCAGGCCCCATCGGAACATCCGGCTCGCGGCGGCGCCCACCCGGTCCGGTCCGAAATAGGCATCGAACTGGTCCCAGGCGTAGCGCATCGGGGTGAAGCAGTAGCACAGATGCGGGGTGCGGCCGGGTGGCACCACCGATTTGGCAGCGCAATGACTCGTGCTGATGACCAGGTCGAAGTCGTCGAGGTCGAACTGCTCGACCGCCGCCGGAAACAGCGGGAGCAACGAGCGGTAGTAGCGATGCGACCCCGGCAACCGCTGGATGAACGACGTGCGCACGGGGCGAGCCTCGATCGTCCCCGACACCGCGCCCGGGATATGGAGCAGCGCGAAGCGCGTGGCGTCGGGGAACAGTTCGCAGATCGCCTCGAGCACCTTCTCGCCGCCGCGCATGCCGGTCAGCCAGTCGTGCACGAGTGCCACACGGCGCGGCGTGGTCGCGGGCACGGGATCCGGGACCGGCGTCATGGCTGTGCGGCCACCTGTCGGTAGATCGTGAGGACCCGCTTGACCGACGCTTCCCAGGAAAAGCTGGCTGCGCGGGCACGACCCCGCCTGACGAGCCGTTCGCGTATCGAGCTGTCGGACAGGATCTGTCGCATGCCGTCCGCGATCGATTCCGGGTCGTAGGGGTCGACCAGCAGCGCGGCGTCAGCGACGACCTCAGGGAGCGACGAGACGTTCGAGGTGAGCACCGGGGTTCCGCTGGCCATCGCCTCGAGGGGCGGCAGACCGAACCCTTCATAGAGGGACGGAAACACGAAGGCATCGGCCAGATGGTAGAGGGTTGCCAGGGTGTCGGTGCTGAGAAAGCCGAGAAACCGCACGTGCTGGTGCAGGTTGTACCGATGCACCGCGCGGCGCAGGGTGGCGTATCGCGAGATCTCGCTGCCGGTGATCAGCAACCTGATCTCGCCGAAGCCGTCCTGCCGCAGCCGAGCGAATGCGTCGATGAGCCGTTCGAGGTTCTTGTGCGGTTTGACGTTGCCGGCGTAAAGCAGGAAACGGTCGTGCAGCTGATAGCGCTCGCGGACCCGTGTCATCTGGGTCTCGTCGGGAGGGTGGCTGAATCGGTCATCGATCGCGTTATAGATGACGTCAACTTTGTCCGACGGGATCGAAAAGAACCGCAGGATGTCGCGCTTGGAGGACTCGGACACCGTCAAGATGCGCGCCGAGCGGTTGGCGGCGAGCCAGAAGGCGACCCGCGCGTAGGTGTGCGCGAGACGTCCGGGGAGATACTCCGGAAACATCAGGTGGATGCAGTCGTGGATCGTGACGATCGATCGGCACGGGGTGAGCGCCGGCAGCACGTAGTGCGGCGCATGAAAAAGATCCGCCCGGGCACGGACGAGATCGTACGGTACGGTGAACTGCTCGGCCACCGAGTAGTTGGCCGAGCGGTCGGGCATCGGGCGAAAATTGCGGCCCAGCTGTTCGATGCGCTCGCAGTCCTCGCGCCGGCACAGCAGGACATATTCGGACTCCTGGTCCAAACGGGCGAGCCAGTGCACGAGATTCCGGACATAGGTGCCGACACCGAAGTCGTGCAACTTCCGGACATCGATCGCGATCCGCATCCACACGATCTTAGTCCGGATGACCGTCACGCCCTGGGTCATCCACCCCCGGGGCAACGAAGTCAGGAGACAAGAGACAAGAGACAGGAGAAGCCGGTAGGCGTCGCCAGCCTCTATTCCCCCGCGGGCAGCGTGCCGCGCACGCGGAGATATGCCCGGAGGACCGGGTGCCATGCGGGATGGTGCTTCCGGTAGAAGGCAAGGTGGCTCCGACGAGAGGCCGTCGCCGCGCTCGCCGGCGCGCTCTGCCAGGAACGGCCCCGGTGGTGCACGACCTCGACGGCCGGGGTATAGAGGACGTGCCGCCCAAAGCCGCGCACCGTGGCACAGAAGTCGACGTCCTCGCCATACAGGAAGAACCGCTCGTCGAGCAACCCCGCCGCCTCCGCCGCCGCCCGGCGGACGAGGAGACAGGCGCCGCTGACCCAGTCGACGCGCCGCTCGGTACGGGCACGACGCTCGACCAGCGATGCAAGCAGTGGCGTCCGTCTGGCGTGTCCGCGGACCAGACACGTTTGCCATAGCTCCGCGAATGGCGAGATCATCGATCCGAACGAGACTTCCAGCGCACCGTGCGCATCCACCAGGCGGGGGCCGACGATCGCCACGTCTGGTCGCGAGAGGAGGATCTCGACCAGTCGGTCGATGGCACCCGGAGGCGGCAGCGTGTCGCTGTTGAGCAGCAGCACGAGTCGGCTCGCGGTCGCGCGGATCCCCAGGTTGGTCGCCCGGGCGAACCCGAGGTTGTCGCCTGCGTCGATCACGGTGACAGTCGGCCGGCGCGCCCGGGCGACCTCCGCGCTGCCGTCCGAAGACGCGTTGTCCACCACGACGATCTCGTGCCGGGTGGTCGGTTGAGGCTCGGCGAGCGATGCGAGACAGGCCTCGAGATCGGTGCGGGCGTTATAGCTCACGATAACGATCACGAGGTCGGTCATGGCTGGCGCCCGGCGCGGTCGAGGATTGTCAGGGTCTCCGCAGCCGCCCGCTCCCAGGTGAACCGGGGAAGCCGTGTGACGGCGCTGGCGAGCAGGGCCGCGCGCGCCTCTGCGTTCTCGAGCAACGCGGTGATGGCGCCTGCAATGTCTGTGATGTCGCCAACGTCCACCCGTCGCGCAGCATCGAGATAGAGCTCGCGGGCGACCGGTGTGTCACCGACAACCGTGGGCACGCCAGCGGCCATCGCCTCGAGGGGGGGCAACCCGAAGCCCTCGTACTCGGACAGGAACACAAAGACCATGGCGCGGGCATAGAGCGCCGCCAGCTCGGTGTCATCGACGTAGGCGCGGACGGCGACGCGGTCGGCGATGCCGGCCGCAGCCGCCAGCCTGGCGGGGTCCTCGCGTGGGTGGCTGCGGTTGTCGCCGACCAGGACCAGGCGCGCAGCCGGCACCCGTACGACCACGCGGGCGAACGCCTGGATGAGCGCCGGAATGTGTCGGCGGTTGAAAATCGAACCGACGAAGAGGACGAGTGGTTCGCGAGTGAGAACGGTGTCCCGGATGGGGCGGTGGATGCCTGACCAGACCACTGAGACCCGCGCCGGCGAGAGACGGAAGTGGGCAACTACTTCGTCGCGGGTGAAGCCGGACACCGCGATGACCCGGGCGGCGCGTCGCGCGGCGTGTCGCGTGAACCACCGCCGGCGGAGACCGTCGCGCCAGGAAAACCATTCCGGATGCGTCTCGAAACTGATGTCGTGAATCGTCAGCACGACCGGTACGCGAATCCTCAGGGGCGCGGAGTAGGCCGGGGCGAAGAACACATCTGGCGGGTCGTCGCTGAGGGCCGCCGCCAAGCGGGTCTGTTCCCACCAGCTATCACCCTCCCCGGGGACCGCCCGGTAGCTGAATGGGCCGGGCGGCGCGGTGTCGAACGGTGGCCCCAGCACCGACGGGTCCAGACCCGGTGCGTGCGCGTACAGCACGAATCGGTGCGGTCCCCTGGACGGGAGACCCTGCCAGACTGCGCAGAGGTCCGCCAGATAGCGGCCCACACCGGTGCGCCGGCCCAGCAGCTCACGCGCGTCAATCCCGATGCGCATCGACTGTCTTTCCAAAGGGCCCGGTCAAGGATAACGTCACATTTCTGGCCGCCGATCCATCCCGTCTGGCGGCGTTCCTCGTCGGTCGAATACTGCCTGTATGCTCCCTCCTCGCGCCTTGCCACCCGGGCGCCTCGACGCCCAAACAATGCGACCTTATCCTTGACCGGACCCTACCCGCGCCCGCCGGCGCTCGATGGCCTGGGCATAGGCGCCAGTCAACGCGTCGGCCGACGCGCGCCAGGTGAACTGGCGTGCCCGGGCACGGCCCGCCACCGACAGCCGGTCACGCAACCGGTCGTCGCTCAGCACCCGCTCGATCGCGGCAGCCAGCGCGGACACATCGAGTGGATCGACGAGCAGGCCCGCGTCACCGACCACCTCCGGCAGCGCACCGCGCGCGGCCGCGATGACCGGGACCCCGACCGTCATGGCTTCGAGCGCCGGGATCCCGAAACCCTCGTCGAGCGACGGCAGCACGAGCAGGACCGCCTCGTCGTACAACGTCCGCAGGTGCTGCTCATCGACATAGCCCTCGTGCCGAACGTGCCCGGCCAGCGGCGGGCGGGTAAGACGGGCAAGCGTCTGCCTGGACTCTGGCGTCGACTGGCCGGCGAGCACCAAGGGGGGGGCGTCCGGTCGGCGCTCTCGCACCTGCGCGTACGCCGTGAGCAGCCGGTCGACGTTCTTGCGGGGGGCGATGGTGCCGACAAACAGGAGGTGTCCCGTGGCAGGCGGTCTGGTGCGTGCGGGCCAGTCGGGAGCGCCGTTGGGACAGACGACAATCCGGTCGCGTGGGATGTCGAGTCTCCGGGCCACCTCGTCGCCGGTGTGCGCCGACGGCACGACGACGCCGTCCGCCCGGTGCGCGTGAGCACGCGCGAGCACCGGATAGTCGCGCCGGATTTCCCGGGCGCCACGTTCGGGATGGCGGAGAAAGTCGACGTCGTGAATGGTAATCAGGCGCGCGGCGCGCCGGGCCGGGATCAGCAGCGGCGAGGGCGAGTGCACGACATCGAACGTGCCGGAGGCCAGGGATTCGACGGCAGGCCACTCGGCGTGGTGCCAGAGCCAGTTCAGTAGCCGGACCGGCACACGGCGGTCGACTCCGTTGACACGCGCCGGGAGGGCCGCAATCAACCGGTGCTTCCAGGAGCTGCTGAAGACCGTAATCTCCAGAGCCTCGGCTCCCTGGCGCTCGGCGAGTGCCTCGACCAGTCGGGTCACCCAGAGCCCCACCCCAGTTCGATGGCGTAGCGCGGGGCGGTAGTCGATGAGAATCCGCACGATTCCTGGGGCGATTCGTCCCGTCGGGGCGGTCCGTGGTGGCCGGCGTCAGCTCCTCCCGGTGGCCTCGGTCGAGGAAGGTGTCGTTCTTGCTCGTTGTCGGAAGAGCGGCTTCGCTAGGGGGACATGAGGCATCCTAGCACACGTACCGCGCCGGGCGAAAAGCCGTCTAAAATCACGCAACTCCTTGTACATCAACATCTTGACAGCTTCATCTGGCGGGTGTTACGGTTAGAGGTTTTTGGGAATCTGGTCTGTGGCGGCCTCGGCTGACAGCACGCCACTTGGCATTCACCCTGGTCCTCACCCCGGCCCTCTCCATGCAGGAACGGGAGACGTCGCAGCGGGCGTTTCAGAAAGCTGCTAGCGCATGAAGATCGCGGTCGTTGGCACCGGGTACGTCGGTCTGGTCGTTGGTGCCTGTCTGGCGGAGACCGGCAACGACGTGGTGTGTGTCGATGTCGACGAGCGCAAGATTCGTGGCCTGCGTCGCGGACGGGTGCCGATCTACGAGCCGGGTCTCGATGAGCTGGTGCAGCGGAATCAGACTGAGAAGCGGCTCGTCTTCAGCACGGCGCTGTCGCGCGCCACGCGGGACTCCGAGGTCATCTTCATCGCCGTGGGAACCCCACCCGGCGAGGACGGTTCGGCGGATGTGCAACACGTCCTGACGGCCACCCGTCAGCTGGCGCGCGCCATAAACGGCTACACGGTGGTCGCCATCAAGAGCACGGTGCCGGTGGGCACGGCCGAGCGGGTGCGGGATGTCATCAGGCATGAGACGCGCCACCCGTTCAGCGTCGTCAGCAACCCTGAGTTCCTGAAGCAGGGCTCCGCGGTGGAGGACTTCCTGAAGCCGGACCGTGTGGTGATCGGTGCGGACGACGCTCGCGCGCGGGAGCTGATGCGGGCGCTGTACGCGCCCTTCACGCGCACCGGCGCGCCGATCGTGACCATGGACTGCGCCAGCGCCGAGCTGAGCAAGTATGCCGCCAATGCCATGCTGGCGACACGCGTCTCGTTCATGAACGAGATCGCCAACGTGTGCGAGCACTTTGGCGCCAACGTTGACGACGTCCGGCGTGTCGTGGCCTCAGACCGCCGGATCGGCCCATCCTTTCTGTTTCCTGGCATCGGCTATGGCGGCAGCTGTTTTCCGAAGGACGTGCAAGCGTTGGTGCAGTCGGCACGCAAGGATGGCTACAGGTTTCGGATCCTCGAAGCGGTGGAGGCGGTGAACAGCTCGCAGAAGCGGCGGCTGTTCGAGAAGATGCTGGAGGTGCTCGGGTCCCTCGACGGGAAGCAGATCGCGATCTGGGGACTGTCGTTCAAACCGCGCACGGATGACATGCGGGAGGCGCCTTCGATCACAATGATCGAGGCGCTGCTCGAGGCGGGGGCGACGGTGGTGGCCTACGACCCCCAGGCACAGCGGTCGGCGCGCGCGATCTTCGGGTCGCGTATCACGCTGGCCGGCCGCAGCTACGACGCGTTGAAGGGGGCGGATGCGCTTGGGATCCTCACCGAGTGGAATGAATTTCGCGAGCCCGACTTTTCCCGGATGCGGTCCCTGATGCGCGCTCCCGTCATCTTTGACGGGCGGAATCTGTTCGATGTGGCGCAGATGCGCGACAACGGATTCACCTACTACTCAATCGGACGATGACGTGAGCACGGTGCTGGTCACCGGAGGGGCCGGCTACATCGGCAGTCACGCGGTGCAGGCGTTGCGGGCGGCCGACCACACGGTCGTGGTCTTCGACAATCTGTCGGCGGGGCACGCCGCGGCTGTCGGAGACGCCACTTTGGTCGAGGGCGACGTGCGGGATACCGCGCTGGTGGAGAGCACGTTGCGTCGCCACGCGGTGACGGCCGTGATGCACTTCGCGGCGCTGCTGTCGGTCGGCGAGTCTGTACGCCAGCCGGCGCGCTACTACGATCACAACGTGCGTGGGTCGCTCTCGGTGCTCGACGCGATGCTGGCGGCGGGCGTGCGCCGGTTCGTGCTGTCGTCGACCTGCGCCGTTTACGGCGACCCCGTCACCACGCCGATCGACGAGGACCACCCGACCAACCCGATCAACGCCTACGGCGAATCGAAACTGGTGGTCGAGCGTGCGCTGGGGCACTACGGGCGCGCGTATGGGCTGCGGACCATCGCACTGCGCTACTTCAATGCGGCCGGTGCCGACCCGGAGGGGCGAATCGGCGAGGACCACGACCCGGAGATCCATCTGATCCCGCGCGCGATCGCGGCGGCCTCGGGAGGTGCCCAGCTGCAGGTGTTCGGAGACGACTATCCCACGGCGGATGGCACCTGCGAACGCGACTATGTGCACGTGTCGGATCTGGCGAACGCTCATCTGCGGGCGATCGAGGCTCTGGATACGGGGGCGGCAACGCGGGTCTACAATTTAGGCACGGGGCGTCCCCATTCGGTGCGCGAGGTTGTCCGAGCGGTCGAGCGCGTCACGGGGAGACCGGTCCCGATCGAGGCGGCGCCGCGGCGTGCCGGCGACCCAGCGGTGCTCTACGCAACGGCCGAGCGGATCGGTCGTGAGCTCGGCTGGCAACCGGCGTATGTGGATCTCGACGAGGTGGTCGAGACTGCCTGGGGTTGGCATGCCGCGCATCCCCAGGGCTTCGAGGAGTAGCTCCTGAACCCACTGCTGCGACTTCTCCGCTATGTTGTGCCGCATCGGGCACGGGTGCTGGCGGCGCTGCCCGCCATGGCGCTCTATGCCTTGGCGTCGGGCGGCCTCGCGTGGCTCATCCAGCCAATCTTCGACCAGGTGCTGCCGCAGGGGGACCAGGTAGGGCTCATCTGCGGCGCGATCGTGGGGCTCTATGTCGTCAAGGGCGGGAGCTCATACTTCTCCGTCTACCTCATGGCAGACGCCGGGCAGCTTCTGGTGCGCGACCTCCGATCGGAGCTGTTCGCGCACATCCTCGGACAGTCGACGGCGTTCTTCGGTGGCCGCGCGACGGGCCGTCTGCTGTCGCGTATCACGAACGACGTCAGTCGGGTACAGCAGGTGGTGTCGGAGACCTGCGGAGACCTGCTGCGCGAGTCGCTGTTGCTCGTCACCTACGCAGGCTTGCTGTTGTATCTCGACGCACGGTTGGCGCTGGTGTGCATCACCGGCGCGCCGCTGGTGGTCTATCCACTCGTGCGGCTTGGCCAGCGGGTGCGCCGGACGACGCGCCGCAGCCAGGAGCAGCTCGAGCAGCTCTCGCATCTGACGGTGGAGGCGTTCACGGGGCACCGGGTCGTCCAGGCGTTTCAGGCCGAGGCGTTCGAGCACCGGAAGTTCCACCGGGCCTCGGAGCGGTTGTATCGGACGAATATGAAGGTGACGAGCACGCTCTCCGCCTTGCCACCGCTCATGGAGCTGCTGGGCGGGCTCGGTATCGCCGCGGTGCTCTGGTACGGCAGCCGTGAGATCGCGGCGGCCGACCTGAGCCCCGGACAGTTCACCTCCTTCATGGCGGCGTTGCTGCTGATGTATGGTCCGGTGAAGAAGCTGAGCCGGGTCAACGCCAACATCCAGCAGGCGCTGGCGGCGGCCGAGCGCATCTTCGAAACGCTGGACACACACACTGAAACGGAGGATCGCCCGGGTGCCCGGGTGCTGGCGCCGATCGGTGCCGGGATCGAGTTTCGTGACGTCACCTTCCAGTATCACGACGACACCACACCGGTCCTGCGCGGCGTCTCCTTCACGGTGCGGGCAGGGCAGGTGGCAGCGGTGGTCGGGCTCAGCGGAGCCGGGAAGACGACCCTCGTCAATCTGGTGCCGCGGTTCCACGACGTCACGGGGGGCGCCATCCTGATCGACGGCGTCGATGTGCGGGATGTTACCCTGCGGTCGCTGCGGGGGGCGATCGGGATGGTGACACAGGACACCATCCTGTTCGACGCGTCGATCGCCGACAACATCGCATACGGGGATCAGGCCGCGAGCCGCAAGTCGATCGAGGCGGTGGCGCGGGCGGCGCACGCACACGAATTCATCGTCGAGCTGCCGGATGGCTACGACACGTCGATCGGCGAACGCGGTCAGCGGTTGTCCGGTGGCCAGCGGCAGCGGCTGACCATCGCCCGAGCGCTGCTGAAGAATTCCCCGATCCTGATTCTCGACGAGGCGACCTCGGCGCTCGATGCAGAGTCGGAGCTGCTCGTGCAGGATGCCCTCGGGAAGTTGTTGCTCAACCGGACGGCCTTCGTGATCGCGCACCGGCTGTCGACGATCAGGCGGGCCGATGCCATCATCGTCTTGGACGGAGGGCGGGTGGTCGAGATCGGGCGGCACGCCGAGTTGTTGGCGAGGCCGAACAGCACCTACTCGAGGCTCTACGCGAGCCAGGTCTTCGGGAGTGGCGCCGAGCATGACGTGACACCGGAGATTGACGGGGCCGAGCATCCAGGTGCCCCGGTGGCCGGCGTAAAAAGCGGGGTGGACGGGCGACAGTAGACGTCGTCTGTGGACGACAGCGCGATAGATGACACACGGTGTCGGTCGCCTCGGGAAGATGGGGAGTCCCCGCGTAGCGGGGCTGTGAGACAGGTCCCCTGTCGATGTTGCGGCGATCGTTGTCTCGTCGGTTCGAGGCGCAGCTTCGCGAGCAGCCCGTGGCGAACCCCGCGTCGCACCGCGACGGGCGATGCGCCAGACTGACAGGGCGCGACGAGGGAGCAGACCGGCAGTAGTCGACCGACGAGACACGTCGTCAGACGGGATGCAGCGCCTGTCGCATGCAGCGGAGCTGTCACCGCGGGTTGTTAGGCCAACATGATCAAGTCGATGACCGGGTTTGCCTCGGTGAGCCGCGTGCACGAGCTGGCGACCATCGGCGTGACCGTACGGAGCGTCAACCACCGGTATCTCGACGTGCAGGTCCGCGTGTCGCAGCTGCTGGCGGCGCAGGAGACGGAGCTGCGCGGGCTGGTGCAGCGGTGGGTGGCGCGTGGTCGCGTCGAGCTGACGGTGACGAGCCGTCTCATGACACCGCCGATGGTCGAAGTCGCGCTGAACGAACCGCTGGTCGAGGCCCTGTCGTCCGCCGTCACGCAGGCGCATGAACGGGGACTGGCGACCGGCGACCTGACCTCGAGCGACCTGTTGCGGTTCCCGCAGGCGGTCATCGTGCGGGAGCGGGAGACCGATGAGGCGAGTCTGGTGTCGATTCAGCGGGCGGTGGCGGAGACGGTCGACAGCGCTCTGTCCGAGCTGGACGAGATGCGCACCCGCGAGGGGGAGTATCTGCGCGCGGATCTGGACACCAAGCGCGCGACCGTCGCGGACCTGGTGGAGCGGTTGGCGACGTCGGCCGAGTCCGGTGAGGCGGGCCTGGTCGCGCGATTGACGGCGCGGGTCGAGGAGTTACGCGCACAGAGCCAGGTCGACGAGACGGCGGTGGCGCAGGAAGTGGTCCGGTTTGCTGCGCGGTCGGACGTGAGCGAGGAGCTCACCCGGTTGCGCGGGCATCTGGCGCACTGGTCGGCGCTGACGGCGTCACCGGAGCCGTGTGGCCGGAAGCTCGACTTCCTGCTACAAGAAATGAACCGCGAGGTGAATACCCTGGGTGCGAAGATCGAAGGTGCGGGGGCGAGTGAGCTGATCGTGGCGGCGAAGGCGGAGCTCGAGAAACTGCGGGAGCAGACCCAGAACGTGGAATGAGGGTCCGGGTAAGAATAGGTTCACATTTTTGGGCGTCGAGGCGCCCGGCTGGCAAGGCGCGAGGAGGGAGCATACGGGCAGTATTCGACCGACGAGCAACGCAGCCAGACGGGATGGATCGGCGGCTAAGAATGTGAAGTTGTTCTTGCCCGGGCCCTAAGGCTGCCACCTTCAGGTGCGGTCGTTCACGGCGGTCAGCGTGAAGCCCCTGTCATCAGGCGGGGGGAACGGGGCGAGCGGAGTGCAGAGGAAGGGGAGTCTGTTCGTGGTCTCGGCGCCTTCGGGCACCGGCAAGACGACGCTCGTGAAGACGTTGATTCCACGGGTGCCCGGTCTCGAGATGTCCAGGTCCTACACGTCGAGACCGCCGCGCCCGGGGGAGCGGGACGGCGTGGAGTATCATTTCATCAGTCGTGATCGCTTCGAGTCGATGCGGGACGTCGGCGCGTTCCTCGAATGGGCCGACGTCTTCGGGTGCCTCTACGGCACGAGCGCGATCGACACCCGCCGACACCTCGACGCGGGGCGGGACCTGGTGTTGGTCATCGATGTCCAGGGTGCCAGCCAGATACGACGGCTCGATGGCGGCGCGGTCGGCATTTTCGTGCTGCCGCCGTCGCCGGCCGTGCTCGAGGCACGGTTGCGCCAACGCAGCCGGGACCATCTCACAGAAGAGGAACTACGGCGTCGGCTGGCGATGGCCAGGCGCGAGGTCGAGCGGCTGGCGGACTACGACTACGTGGTCGTCAACGACGCGATTGACGACTGCGTCGAGCAGCTGCGTTGCATCGTGCTTGCGGAGCGGGCGTCAATGCGCGTGGCCGGACCGGCGGGCAAGGCCATCGTCAGGGCGATTCGAGACGCCGGCTAGGCGCGTCGAGGATCAGCGTCGCGAAGATCTTTGACGCCTGGACGACATTGTGGCACTGATTGCGCTCGGGGTGACCGGTGGTATCGGCGCCTACAAGGCGGTCGAGATCGTGCGCGGGCTGCAGGATGCCGGCCACGATGTCGTCGCGATCATGACGCCCTCGGCCCGCCAGTTCGTCGGGCCGGTGACGTTCGAGGCGATCACGAGACGCCGGGTCATCACGGACCAGTTCGCCCCCGGCGCCAACGTCGACATCGAGCATATCGCTCTCGCGTCTGACATCGAGGCGCTGGTGGTGGCGCCGGCAACGGCGAACACCATCGGGAAGCTCGCGCACGGGATTGCCGATGACTTTCTGACGACACTGTATCTGGCAACCCGCGCGCCGGTGGTGGTGGTGCCGGCGATGAACACGAACATGTTCACGCATGACGCGGTGGTGCGGAACCTCGCGACGCTGCGCGATCGCGGCGTGCACGTGGTGGGGCCTGGCAAGGGGTATCTCGCCTGCGGGTGGATCGGGCAGGGGCGGTTGGCCGAGCCGGCCGAAGTGATCGCTGCCGTCCGACGCGTGCTGCGTCCCGCCGGCGACTTCGTGGGCCGGTGTCTGGTGGTGACGGCAGGGCCGACCTACGAGGATCTGGACCCGGTGCGGTACGTCGGGAACCGGTCGAGCGGGCGGATGGGACTGGCGATTGCCGCCGAGGCGGTGGGCCGGGGTGCGCGGGTCGTTCTCGTACTCGGTCCGGTCGGCCTGGAGCCGCCGCATGGGGCCGAGGTGGTGCGTGTGCGCAGCGCCGCCGAGATGCGGACGGCGGTCATGGAACATACCGAGGAGGCGGATGCCGTGATCATGGCTGCGGCGGTCGCTGACTACACGGTGCGCGGGGGCGCCCGGCCAGACAAACTTGACAAGGACCGGGAGACCCTCACCGTGACCCTGACCCGGACCATCGACATTCTGGCTGAGCTTGGCCGGTCGCGGGGTGAACGGACCCGGCCGGTGCTGGTCGGGTTTGCGGCCGAGACGCACGATGTCGTGGCACGTGCGAAGACCAAGCTGGTCGCCAAGCGAGTGGACTTGATGGTCGCGAACGACGTGTCGCGGGCCGATGCCGGATTCGACGTGGAGACGAATCGAGCGACGCTCGTCGAGACGGCGGGCACCACTGACCTGCCGCTGCAGCCGAAGCGGGAGCTGGCGCGCGTCATCCTCGATCGGGTCGGAGCGCTGCTTGGTGGTTCCGTGCGTCATCGCGATGAGGCACCGAGGACCGCTGATTGAATGCCGCGCCCGGCCACTGCTCGGCGCGACGACCGAACATATCAGGCAAGATGTGAGGGAAGAGCACTCCGCCTCCGCGAAGGCTTCGGCGAGACCTGGCCATAGCTCGGGCGCAGGTCGGGCCGGGCGGCGACTGGCGGCAATGTCGATGACCCGTCGTGAACAGCTGACGGAGCACCTGAGCTTCTTCAAGGAGCTCGGGGTTGACGGTGTGAGCCGGGACCCGATCTGGCGTGTCCGTGCGGTCGCGACGCCGTGCTCCGCATTGCCGACGGCGCCCGGTCCGGACCGCGAGGCGACCCCGGACACCCTGAACGAGATCAGAAGCGACCTTGGCGAGTGCACACGCTGCAAGCTCCACGCGGGACGGACGACGCTGGTGTTCGGGGTCGGCAACCCCGATGCGGACCTGGTCTTCGTGGGCGAGGCGCCCGGACGGGACGAGGACCGGGAGGGCGAGCCGTTCGTCGGTCGGGCCGGGCAGCTGCTGACGAAGATCATCGCGTCGATCGGGCTGACGCGCGAGCAGGTCTACATCGCGAACGTCATCAAGTGCCGGCCGCCCAACAACCGAAACCCGGAGCTCGACGAGGTGCACACCTGCGAACCGTTCCTGTTCCGCCAGATCGACGTGATCCGGCCGAAGGTCGTCGTGGCGCTCGGGGCGTTCGCCATCCACACGCTGCTCGGTACCGATCAAGCGATCTCGCGGCTGCGCGGGCACGTGTACGCGTTTCGCGGCGCCAAGCTCGTACCGACGTTCCATCCCGCCTTTCTCCTGCGAAGCCCGGAACGCAAACGGGACGTCTGGGAGGACATGAAGACCGTGCGTGCCTTGTTGGAGAGCCGCTGAAGGACACGCACCGGTGTCTCGTTCTCCGGTTCGCCCAGCGCGGAGCGCATCCTGACGGTACCGACGGGAGCGAGGGCCAGGGTGAGGGCCACCCCCACGTCTCTCGATCGGTGCATACTGCCGGCGCGCGCCGGGCACATCCCTGATGTCTCGCGTCGTTTCGGTTGCCGTTCCGGTGCCCGCACTCGATCTGCTCAGCTACGCGGTCCCCGAGGACCTGCCGCTCCCCCAGATCGGTGCCCGGGTGCTGGTGCCGCTGGGGACCAGGGTGGTGACCGGCTGTGTGGTCAGGCGGACGGCTGACCCGGCGGTGACCAGGCTGAAGCCGCTGGTCGACGTCCTCGACCCGGAACCGATGCTTCCGGCCGAGGTGGTGGACCTCGCGCTCTGGGTCAGCGAGTACTACGCGTGTGGGCCCGGCGAGGCGATCGCTGCGGCGATGCCCCCGCGGGCGTGGGTGGTGAGCGAACCCCAGGCGCGGATTACCGACGCCGGGCGTGCCGCGCTCGGTGAGCAGCCGGGCGCATCTCGTCGGACAGTGCTCGAATTACTGGTCGACGGCACCGCCCGCCCGGTGGCGCAGCTGGGGCGCCTGGTCGCGGCGCGGCGCGGGCGATCACGACGTGGCGCCGGGGGGCTGCATGCGCTGCTTGGGGCGATGGCTCGCGACGGGCTGGTGACCCTGGCGCAGCCGCTCAGGGGGACCGCCAGTGCGTTCAAGTCGATTCGCGTGGCGCGGCTCACGGCGCACGGACGGGCACTGCTCGAGGACGGGACGTCGCTGGGCGTACGACAGCGCGAAGCGCTCGAGTTGCTACAAGGGACGCCGGCGGGCGTGACGGTGCCGGCGCTGACGCGACGCGGGATCCCAGGCGAGACCGTGAGGCGGCTGGTTGCGTGCGGTGGTCTCACCGTCAGTCGCGAGGTGATCGAGCGCGATCCCTGGTCGACCGAGACCCTTGCAACCACGGACACCCAGAGCGGGTCGGATCGGGTGCTGACAGCGGAGCAGCAGACGGCCGTCGATGCGCTGACGGAGGCGGCCGGGTCTGGACGATTCACGGTGGCACTGCTCCATGGTGTCACCGGGAGCGGCAAGACGGAGGTCTACCGGCGACTGGCGAGGGTGACGCTTGCGTCGAAGCGCCAGGCGTTGATTCTCGTGCCGGAGATCGCGCTGACGCCGGCAGTCGTCACCAGCTTCCGGCAGGCCTTCGGCGCACGCGTTGCGGTCCAGCACAGCGGGTTGTCCGACGGCGCGAGACACGATCAGTGGCATCGGATCCGGCGAGGGGAGGTCGACGTCGTGGTCGGCACCCGGTCCGCCGTGTTTGCTCCGTTGCCCTCGGTAGGCCTGATCGCCGTCGACGAGGAGCATGATGCCTCCTACAAGCAGGAGGAGAGCCCCCGCTACCACGCTCGAGATGTGGCGATCATGCGGGCGAAGCGCAATGGCGCCCTGGTGGTGCTGGGGTCGGCGACGCCATCGCTCGAGAGCTATCGGCACGCCGCGAGCGGACGCTATCGACGGTTGACGCTGTCGCAGCGCGTCAAGTGCCGTCCGTTGCCCACGGTCCGGATCGTCGACATGCGGGAGGAGTTCGCAGCGCACGGTCCGGATGTCGTCATCAGCCGGCCATTGGCTGAGGCGATCGATGCCCGGCTCACGCGTCATGAGCAGGTGCTGGTGCTGCTGAATCGGCGCGGTTTCGCGGCCGCGGTGTTCTGCCGTGAGTGCGGGCGTACGCTGGAGTGTCCCAACTGCAGCGTGTCGCTGACGTTCCATCGGTCTGCGGGTCAAGCCCGTTGCCACTACTGTGGGTATGCCCGGGCGCGGCCGGTGTCCTGCCCGGAGTGTGCCGGACCCTACCTGGAACAGATCGGGTTCGGCACCGAACGGGTAGAGGCGGAGATCGTGGGCCGGTGGCCAGACGCGCGCGTGGCCCGGCTGGACCGCGACACCGTGCGACGGAAAGGGGCGGCGGCACGGCTCCTCGAGCGTTTCGCCAGCGGGGCGGTGGATGTGCTGGTCGGCACGCAGATGGTGGCGAAGGGACACGATTTTCCGAGGGTGACGCTGGTCGGTGTCATCTCGGCCGACGTCGGGCTTGGTGTGGCGGATTTTCGGGCGGGGGAGCGTACCTTTCAGCTGTTGACCCAGGTGGCGGGCCGTGCGGGCCGCGGGGAGGTCCCGGGGGAGGCCTTCGTGCAGACGCTCTATCCGGACCACTACAGCATCCGCTACGCGTGCAGCCAGGCGTATGGGCCGTTCTACGATGAGGAGATGCGTTTTCGAAGGGCGATGCGGTATCCGCCGGTGGTGTCGCTGGTGAGCGCCGTGGTCCGAGGGACCAGCTTCACACAGACGATGCAGGAGGCGGGTGATCTGGTGGCGTGGTTGCGGCGCCGGCCGAGCCGGTTCCGCGTCCTGGGACCGGCGCCGGCGCCGCTCGGCCGGCTCCGGGGTCAGTATCGGGCGCAGCTGCTCCTGAAAGGCCAGCACCGCCGTGAAATGCGGGAAGCGCTACTCGCGGCGTTGGACGGCCGTGCCGAGCTGAAGCGGAGGGTCGTGATCGACGTGGACCCGATGTGGATGCTGTAGCAGGGGCGCAAAGGAGTCAGGCGGCAGGAGTCAGGAGAAAGCCGGAAGGCTACGCCCGCTGCTGTGTCCAGGCAACCCGTTTACTGCCGGATCGAGCCGCTCGTGGTCTACTCCCCCACGAAGTCAGTGAACTCGATCGGGGCGGGCGTGAAGCAGAGAATGAACATGACCACGGCGCCGACCGCCACCAGCATCCGCGTGCGGTCGAGCGGGATGTGGTGGTCGAGGGTGCGCGGGTGCCGCGGGCCGAATTTTATGAGCATGAAGACAGTCAGGCCGGCCCAGGCGATCCAGCTCGACGAATAAAGCGTGAGGAGGATCACGGCGGCGACGGCCGCCATGGTGACCGGCGTGGAGCGCGCGCCGAGTGTGGCATAGGAGATGTGACCGCCGTCGAGCTGACCGATCGGGAAGAGGTTCAGGGCGGTCACGAGCAAGCCGAACCACGCGGCCAGTGCCACCGGGTGGAGCATCAGCGAGTAGTCGTCCGGCGCCGTGCCCCAGATCATCCAGGTGGCCAGACGGAAGATCGGTGGCTCACCCAGCGAGAGCCCAACGAAATCCGCGGGCAACGGTAGGACGCGCGACAGGCTGAGCCCGAGAAACAGCGCCGGCACCGCCACCACGAAGCCGGCGATCGGTCCGGCCACGCCGATGTCGAAGAGTATCCGCTTGGTCGGAATCGGTTGCCGAATGCGGATGACCGCCCCGAGTGTGCCGGTCAGGAACGGCGCCGGCAGAAAATAGGGCAGCGACGCGTCCACGCGGTAGTATCGACAGGCGTAGTAGTGACCGAGTTCGTGGGCCCCGAGGATGGACAGGATCGTCACGCTGTACCAGAGTCCGCGCAAGAGCGCGAACGGACCCGGTGAGGTCGCCTCGACGTCGGACGCGAAGCCATCGTAGTGAGCGATGCCCATCCATGTGGTGCTGGCGATGGTGGCGAGGAAGAGGATGAGATTGACCCAGGGGCGCCCGCGACGCGGGCTCGGAGCCGTCACCGGGTCGAACTCCGGCAGCGTCAGCTGGTCCGGTTGGCGTGGGTCGCCCGCCCAGGGTGGTGCCAACGGCGGTGGGACGGGCGCGCTACGATGATCCAAGAAGGGTGAACCGCGGTTCACAGCCCCGCCGTCAGGCGGAGGCTGACGCAGCCAGGCGGGATGTCCCGCCCGGGAATTGAGTGATGACTTTCTGATACCGGATCCTAGCTCCCGATGTTCTGGAGGTCCTTGCCAGGCTTGAAACGGATTGTGCGGCCCGGCGGGATCCGGACCTCCTTGCCGGTGCGCGGGTTGCGACCGATGCCCCGTTTGCGAGGCTTGACCTGAAACACGCCGAATCCGCGTAACTCGATGCGCTCGCCTCGCTGCATCGACATCCGCATCGCGTCGAATACGGCGTCGACCGCCACCTCGGCCTTGACTTTGGTGATCTCAGCGAGTTTCGAGACTTCGTTGACGATGTCGACCTTGATCATGTGCTTCGGCTCACGACGTCTGTAAGCATCATAGATACTGACATTTACAGCTGTCAAGCGATCAACCTCACAGAAGCGGTTCGAACGACCCTATGCCTCGCCACCAGACTGTCCCGAGTGGGCGTGTCGCCCTCGTCGGGCGGCCCAACGTCGGCAAGTCGACGATCTTCAATCGACTGACCGGAACGCGGCGGGCGATCGTGACGGCGGTCGCCGGGACGACCCGGGACGTGCAGGCGCGGCCGGTCGAGTGGCAGCAGCGGGTCTTCACGTTGGTTGACACCGGCGGCGTCGTGGGGGCGAGCGAGGACCCGATGTGGGAGGTGGTGGCCAACCGCGGGCGGCGGGCAGCTGGGGCGGTCGACCTGGTGGTCTTCGTGGTGGACGGGCGCGAGGGCCCGGTCCCGGCCGACGACGAGGTGGCGCGAGAGCTCCGCGTCCGTGGTATCCCGGTCGTGGTGGCAATCAACAAGATGGACGACCACCGGGCCCGCGAGCGGGTACCGGAGTTTCACCGGTTCGGCTTCGAGCCCATCGTCGAGATCGCCGCCGAGCATGGGCAGGGCATCGGCGACCTGCTCGACGAGATGGTGGCGCGACTGCCGGCGGCACCGGTGGCCTCACCGTCGGTCGGGGAGGAGCCGGAGGCCCCTGCCGAACCCGCCGTCGTGGTCGTGGGACGCCCCAACGTCGGGAAGTCGTCACTGGTGAACCGGCTCCTGCGAGAGGATCGCGTGCTGGTCAGCCCGATACCCGGCACGACGCGCGATGTCATCGACGAGGTGATGCGATGGCATCGGCGGCAGTTTCGTATCGTCGACACGGCGGGCATTCGTCGTCCCGGGCGGGTGGCCGAGAGCGGCAAGGTCGAGGCGGTGAGCGTGATTCGCGCGCGGCATGCGATGGAAGAAGCGGATGTCGCTGTCCTGGTCGTGGACGCGGCGGCGGGTGTGGGGAGAAGGGACGCGTCAATCGCAGGGGAAGCGGCGGGGGCCGGATGTGGGGTCATCATCGCCGCGAACAAGTGGGATCTCGTGCAGGACCGTGGTCCCGTCTTTGCCAAGGAGTTCGACGAGCGGCTCCGCGATGCGTTGAAGTTCGCCGACTATGCGCCGATCGTGCATCTTTCGGCACTGACCGGGGAGCACACCGAGCGTCTGCTCGGGCTGATCGACGAGGTAGACGCGGCGCGCAGGCGTCGGGTGACGACCGGCGAGCTGAATCGGGTGATCGGGCGCGCCACCCGGGCTCAGACCCCGTCTGGCGCGGGACGGGGTACGGTCCAGATCCGGTACGGCGTGCAAACTGGCGTCGCGCCGCCGATCTTCACGCTGTTCACGAGCCGCGGCGCCCGGCTGCATTTCTCGTACGAACGGTTCATCGAGAACCGGTTGCGGGAAGCCTTCGGATTCAAGGGGACCCCGATCCGGCTGAAGGTGCGAGGGCGGTGACTGCCGAGAAAGGGCCCGGCCCGGCGAGGTGTATACTGGGGCGGATCGAAGCTCGACGATGACGACCCCCGTCAAGATTCCCCAACGATCCGTCTACAAGGCCGTTGAAGTCTGTGCCATCGCCAAGCTGCAGCCCTACGTCCTGCGCTCCTGGGAAGCGGAGTTCCCGGACCTCGGCGTCGAGCAGTCGGGCAGCCGCCTGCGTGTCTATCGGCGGGCGCATCTCGACATGGTGCTTCGGATCAAAGAGCTGCTCTTCGTCGAGGGGCTGACGCTCGGGGCGGCGCGGCGTAAGATCCTGAAAGAGACGCCAGCGGCGGACGGAGACGCACAGCAACCGATCGAGGAGTTGCTGAGCGCCGACGCCTTTGCGCGGGTCGAGGACGTCAAGGCCGGTCTGCGGTCCATTCTCGCGATGTTGTCGGTGTCGGGCAACGGCGATGGCGTGGCGCCCCCAGCACTCACCGCCGAGGACGACGACCCGCCAGCAGGCCTGGCGCCCATTCGGGTCTCGCTGAAGACGACGCGCGGCCGGCGGGCGGCGAACGCCGGGCGGAAGCCGCGTAGGAAGAAGGCGTAGCGAATCAACGCGAGCGGCAGCCGGACGGGATGCGGGTGGGGTCGCTCATCCGGATCCCAAGAGATCGGTTATGTCGGGATGTGGCGCAGTCTGGTAGCGCACCTGACTGGGGGTCAGGGGGTCGCTGGTTCAAATCCAGTCATCCCGACCAATAAACACGGGGCTCGATCGAGCAATCGGTCGAGCCCTTTTTGCGTGAACTTGTCACTTTATTGGAATTTTGGTCGCGTTTCAGCTCGTTAGAACCCATCAACATCATCAACATTACCTTGATCATCACTTGATGATCTGCATACTATTCAATCAGCTCGACTCCCACGGGGGCCGAGTCTTCACCCCCCCGGAGTCTGCCCCCTTTGGGGTCACACGCCGGGGTTTTTTTTGCCCCCTTTATGGTAGCCCGCGCGATCCTCTTCATCGACGGGAACAACTGATATCACGGGCTCAAGAATCTCGAGATCACCCAGCAAGGCCGCCTCGACTACGGTAAAATTTCAATCAAGCTGGTCAGACACCGCAATTGGATCGCCACGCGGTATTACATCGGCCGCGTGCCCCAGATCGGAGACTTGGCGCTCTACGCCGAGCAACGCCGCTTCCTGGCGAAGCTGGAATCACATCCTCGAATCAGCACACATCTGGGGCGGCTTGAGCAGCGACGGCGTGTCAATAAACTCGCGCGGGAATTACGGTCCTACCTTGCCAGCCTCCACACGAGAATCGACTTCAGGGTCTTCCAGGACCTCATGCGCCTGGCGGAGGAGCACCAGAACACTACCGTCATGGTCGAGAAGGCGGTCGACGTGATGTTGGCGGTCGACTTGGTCGTGATGGCCGAGCGCAACGAGTTCGACGTCGCGTATCTGCTTTCGGCGGACGGCGATTACACCCCGGCCGTGGAACACGTGCGCACGCTCGGGAAACAGGTCTACGCGGCGTCGGCCGCAAAAGGCGCGAAACTCGCCGGCGTTGTGGATTCGTTCTTTCGCTTACCCGCCGACTGGTTCAACGACTGCTACGACGAGTAGCAACGGACACCGCCGCTTCTAGAGTCTCCTGTCGTGCTGATGGTGACGAGCCCGCAGTGTCCTATCAACAGAACGACGAACCTGGTCAACGGGCGTATTCTAGAATTGGGCCATAGGTCGGCCGGGTGCGGTACCCCGGGCCAACATCGCAGACGGGAGCATCGGACCACCCGTTCCTACTACACATAAACGCCCTGTCGTGGGAATCCGAACAGGCAAGGTGTTCCCGGCGTGGCCCGACCGCGTAGTTGCTCCCAGGCCAACGGGACTGGCAGTCGCAGTGTGTCGCACGCCATGCGATCCGCTCGTGTGTCGTCTCAGTCGCGAGGGGATACTTAGCCGATTTTCAGCCTGTCATGTCTCTGTCGCCCGGCACCATGCTCGGCCCCTGGTCGGTCACCGCCACGATCGGCGAAGGCGGGATGGGCGCGGTGTGTCATGCCTGCGATACCATGCTCGACCGGGACGTGGCGCTGACGGTGCTGCCGGAGGCGTTCACGTCTGAACCTGATCGCCTCGTCACAGAGGGAGGAGTTCAATGAAGCACGTGATTGACGTCGGGCTGCTGGCGCTCGCGGCCATGGTTGTGGGCGTGGCGCTGCATGCTCAGCAGCCGGCCGAGGACGGGGCGAATGCCGTCATGCCGTGGGCCTATACGCTGAACGCGCCGGCCTCCTCTGGAGGCGGGGCCGCGCCGGACCCGAATGAAGTGCTGCGGGTCCCTGGTAGCAGCGTGACATTCATGCGCTCGGAGATGCGGGACCTCTTCAATCCGCCCGACTGGCACCCAGACAACCATCCGGCGATGCCGCCGGTCGTGGCGAACGGCCGCGCGCCAGACGTGAGAGCGTGCGGCTTCTGCCATCTCCCGAACGGTCAAGGACGCCCGGAGAATGCGAGCGTCGCAGGACAGCCGGCTGCGTACCTTGTCCAGCAGATGCGCGACTATCGGAACGGTCTGCGACGCAGTGGTGAACCACGCATGGGCCCGCCGAGACTGATGGTGACGATAGGCATGGCCGCCACCGAGGACGAGGCGCGCGCCGCGGCGGAGTATTTCTCGTCCTTCGCCTTCCGTCCCTGGATTCGTGTCGTGGAGACCGACATGGTGCCCGTGACGCGCGTCCAGGGCTGGATGCACGTACCGGTGGAGGGCGGCGGCATGGAACCTATCGGCACCCGCATCATCGAGACCCCCGAAGAACTGGAACGGGTCGAGATACGCGACTCAGAGGCCAGCTTCCTCGCCTACGTGCCCACCGGTGCCGTGGCGCGAGGAGAGACCCTCGTGACAACCGGCGGGAACGGGAGAACCGTGGTCTGCGCTGTGTGCCATGGCCCTGACCTCAGGGGCCTCGGTCCGGTGCCGGCCATCGCCGGCCGGTCGCCCAGCTATGTCGCACGTCAGCTGTACGACCTGCAGATCGGGGCGCGGAATGGCGCGTGGTCCGACCTGATGGACGCGGCTGTGGCGAACCTCACGGTGGAGGACATCGTGAACATCGCGGCGTACACCGCGAGCCTCGAACCGTAGACGGGGCTGAGCGTCGGTCGTCGAGCTCGGCCAGTGTCGCGGAGACCAGGTCCCGAACCCGGCGGCATCGGGTCGACCCGCTGCCGGGGAATGTGACACGCTGGCGCATCTCCTCGAGGGTGACCCCGACCGCTTGGGCCCGCTTGATTCACCGAAGCCAGACGGACGCAGCGCCAGCCGAATGCCGCGGGACTTTCACCACGGGCTCTGTGGCGGGTGGTCAGCCGGGAGGCGGCGCAAGCGGGAGCTGCGCGGCGGCCGGATGCGAGCGGAGGTACCACGGTGGTGATGCGATCATCAGCGTCGGGTCGGACGGCGGTCGCGATGCTCGTCCTCATCGGGATGGGGCTGGGGTGCGTGGCTATTCCGGAGGTGCCCACCACCGGGCAGCATCAGGGTGACGCCGTGACGACGATCGTCCTACGCGTCGAGGGTATGACGTGAGGCGGATGCCCCCTGGCCGTGCGCCGGGCGCTCATGACAGTCGAGGGCGTCGTTGCTGCCGAGGTGTCCTACGATGACAAGCGGGTGGACGTGCAGTTTCGTCCGAATGCCGTGACGCCCGAGGCGCTCGTGAAGGCCATTGACGATATCGGATTCCAGGCGAGCGTCATGACGAGGGAAGCCGCCGAATCCTAACGACGACCTCACGCCGGAGGTCGCAGGGGCTTGCTCAGTGGCCCCGGTCATAATTACGGTAGCATTCGGCTGGCGATGCATCCCGCCTGGACGGCGTTGGGGGGCGGGGCCCAAATAACCAC
>JADFPE010000238.1 GCA_022562495.1 Acidobacteriota bacterium | reverse complement strand
TGACGACCCGTTGCTTTTCGCCGCCGCTGAGCGTTCGGAACATCCGTTGCTCGAAGGCCGCCGTGCCGGTGGCTGCCAGCATCCGCCGTGCGATCTCCAGGTCGGCCGGTCCCTCGAGCTCGAACGCGCGCAGATGCGGATACCGGCCCATCAGGACGATCTCGAGCACCGTATAGTCGAAGGCCAGCTGTGTTTCTTGCGGCACGACGGCGAGCCGACGGGCCATGGTTGCGCGATCGAGCCTGGCCGTATCCTGACCGTCGAGGGTGATCCGCCCCTCGGCTGGCGCCAGCAGCCCGGCCAGCAGCTTCAGCAGCGTCGTTTTGCCAGACCCGTTCGGGCCGAGCACGCCAAGCAGGCTGCCGGTCGGTATGGTCATGCTCACCTCGTGCAGCACCAGGTGGGCGCCGTACCCGAACGAGACCGCCTCAGCGCGCAGCAACCCGGACCCCCGCGGTGCAGCGATCCGGGTCAAGGGGCGTGCCCACGAGCCCGGCGGCGCGCGCGCCGGTCGGGGTCAGCCACACGCCCGCTGACAGGGCGGAGCTGGCACAAGGACGGATGAGGGATCGGTGCAACAGGAAGGGGACCATCGGCTCCTTTCGGCGTGACCACGCGCCGAGCCCGTTCGACTACACGAACGGGCGAAAAGGACGTACCCGATGGCCAGGTTTCCTGACTCGCGGATCATCGCGGAACGGCGACGCCTTCCCATGCTCAACCGAGCACAGTGGCGGGCATCCTCGTCGGGGTCGGCCGTGTGGCCAACGCGTCGGAGGACGCCAGAGTGCCGCTCCGCTCCTCGCTTACAGTGGCGGGACCGTGTGGGTTTCGCACCCACTTCCCTTGGCCGCCGGGGAGCGTCGAGATACGACGGTGAAGTATAGCACGGTCGCAGAGGGCGTTGCCGGCGCCCGACCCGGCAACGCAGGTGTCCCTGATCGGGCCGGTCCGGCTACCATAGTTAGTGTCGAATCGACCTCGCTTGACGAGTATCTGTGGCCGCAGCATGCGCCTCCTTGTTGTCGAAGACGAACAAAAGGTCGCCAATGCCCTTCGTGAGGGGCTCGAGGGGGAAGGGGACGAGGTCGTCGTCGAGCGAACCGGTGAAGACGCACTCGAGCGCATGACGCACGACACCTTCGATGTGATACTTCTCGATCTCACCTTGCCGGGGTGCGACGGGCTTCAGGTCCTGTCGACGTGCCGCGAGCGGGGAGTCGAGACCCCTGTCGTTGTGCTCACCGCGCGTGACACGTTGGAAGACCGCGTGATCGGCCTCGACTCGGGGGCGGACGATTACCTCGTCAAGCCCTTTGCGTTTGCCGAGCTGCTGGCTCGAATTCGAGCAGTTGTGCGGCGGGGACGGGTGACCGAGACCGGTCCGCTTGCTGTCGACAGCCTCGAGATCGATCGCGCCACGCGACAGGTCACGCGCGCCGGGCGCCCGGTGGAGCTCACCGCGAAGGAGTTCGACCTCCTCCACTACCTCGCGCGGTACGCGCGCCAGGTGGTGTCTCGCGACACGCTCGTGCGCGAGGTCTGGCGTGAGACGGCACGCAGCACGACGCTCGACAACGTGATTGACGTGCACATCTCGAGACTCCGCCGCAAGATTGACTCCGATCATCCGGTCAAGCTGATCCATACGGTGCGCGGTGTCGGCTTCGTGTTACGGGAGGACGCTCAATGAGGACGAGGTGGGTCCCACGCACGCTGCGCGTTCGTCTCACGGCGTGGCACGTCGGCGTGATGGTGGTCGTGCTCGGAATCTATGCATCCGTCGTGTTGCTGCTGGTCACGCGTAACGCGTCGGCCACGATTGACGCCCAGATCCGGAGCGACTTTCGGTGGGCCGCCGAGATGGCCCAGCAGGGACCTGACGGCAGCCTGTCGTGGTTCGAAGGCGACGAATGGAGCGAGGACAGCCCGTGGCTGCAGGTCTGGTCGCCGAGCGGGCACCTGATCTATCGGACGCGGGTCGCGCGACGGCTCCCGGTGCCGGAGAGTGAAGCGTTGGTGGCTCAGGCCGATGGACAGATCGCGTCGGTGCCGGCGGCGGGGGTGCCCTTCCGGTTGCTCGGCGGGCGCGCCACGATCGGCGGCGAACCGGTTGTCATCCAGGTGGGGCGGTCGGAGGCGCTCATGAGACAGGAGCTCCGCGAGCTGGCGCTCGTACTGCTGCTCGGGCTGCCGTTGAGCGTAGCGGCCGCCGGGGTGGGCGGATACGTGCTGGCTCGCGGTGCCCTGGCGCCTCTGGACCGCATGACGGACCGCGCACGGGCCATCACCGCGGATCGGTTGCACGACCGCTTGCCGATCGACAATCCCGATGACGAGCTGGGGCGGCTCGCGGCCGTCTTCAATGACACCCTGGGACGGCTCGAATCGTCGTTCCAGCAGATGCGGCGGTTCACGTCGAACGTGTCCCACGAGCTGAGAACGCCGCTCACAGCAATCCGTAGCGTCGGCGAAGTTGGCCTGCGCGAGCCTCGGGACGCGGACGCGTATCGCGCGGTGATCGGCAGCATGTTGGAGGACACCGACCGCCTGACGTGTCTCGTCGACCGCTTGCTGACGGTGTCTCGCGCAGAGAGTGGCGACGTGCCGCTTGTTTTGAACACCATCGACCTGTGCGATCTGGCCGACAATGTGGCCGCCCACCTCGGGGTGCTGGCCGAGGAGAAGCAGCAGTCGATGACCGTCGAGCGTGCCGGCAATCCCACCTGCCGCGGCGACCAGATCGTGCTGCGTCAAGCCGTGATCAACCTCGTCGACAACGCCATCAAATACACGCCGGTCGGCGGCGAGATTCGCATCCGGGTGTCGGAGTCGGCCGGTGCCGCCGTCCTCGAAGTCATTGATACCGGGCCGGGTATTCGCCCCGGCCGCGAAACCCGGATGTTCGACCGTTTCGACCGCGGCGGTCGGGCCGATGAGCCGGATGGGTCCGGTCTTGGGCTCTCCATCGCGAAATGGGCGGTGGAAGCCAACCTGGGCCAGCTGAGCTATGAGCAGGTGCACGGTCACGGCAGCACGTTCCGGATCACGTTGCCCGTGAGCCCCGCCGCCGCCGCCGCCACCAGCGCCTCGACGTGACGCCTGATCCTGACGAAAACTTCAGTAAATCTTTCGATCCGCTCAGACAGCGTGATCTTCCAATCTGCCGGAGTGTCTACCGGCGCTACAGTCTCACTGTCACCCTGTGTCGCTCCGGACAAGACAGGACTGCTGGCGTCAGTGCGCTTCTAGCGGTCGACTGCGCGATGTCCGGTGGTGTCGCGACGAGACCGGCTCAGCGCGTAGCAACCCGGATTCCCGCGATGAAGCTGCGGCCAAGAGCCGGGAACCCGAACGCCTCTTCGTAGTCGTTGTCGAGCAGATTCTGGATGCGCGCGGTGAACTCGAGCGCGGTCGTTGCCCGCAGGCTGCCGCCGATGTCGACGACGGCATACGATGGGTTATCGAACAGCCCGCCGAACGTGCCGAACGTCGGGTCGATGTCGAGTGTCCGGCCCCGCGCGCCCAGGGAGGTGAACACCGAGAACCTGGACTGGGTGAACGAGAGCTCGAGTGAGCCTTGATGACGGGGCCGGCGCAACAGCGGGTCCCCGACCGCGAACCCGGCCTTTGCCTGGCCGTCGGCGGCGTCGAGCGCGAGCACCTCGGTGTCGAGCCAGGTGTAGGTGACTCGAGCCTCGAACCCCTGGGCGGTGCGGGCTGTGACGGCCAGCTCGAGACCGCGGGCGCGGGAGTTGTCCAGGTTGTCCGTCCGGAACTGGCTGGCGTCCTGAAACGACTGTCCCACGGAAACGATCAGGTCGTCGTAGCGGTTGAAGAACGCCGTGGCCTCGACGACGACGCGACCAGAGGCGAGCGCCTGATCCAGTCCGACATCGAAGCTTCGGGTTCGCTCCGGCTTGAGCGCGGGATTGTCGGTGAACGCGATCTCGAACGCCCCCGGTGGCCGGATACCGGTGCCGGCACTCACCCGAAGCCGGGTCCAGTCGTCCGTGACCTCCGGCGGTCGCACATACCACCCGAGCGACACCTTGGGGTTCGCCGACACCTCCGTCTGGTCGTTGAACGTCGGGCGCCCGAACCCGTCTCCAGCGAGGGCGTTCAGCCGGATATGGTCCACACGGACCCCCCCCGTGACCGACAGCCGGGGGGTGGGGTCGAACCGGAGCTCGCCGAAATAGGCGAAGATCCGGCGCTCGATCGGGATCTCGGTGAACGAGCTGTCGGTGATGAAGGCGCTGCGGGCCTCTTCGCGTTGTAGATCGAGGCCGGCGGTCGCCACGATGCCTGGCCGCAGCGTCGCGTCGGTTCGCGCCCGCACGGTCAGACGACGTGAAGAGGACGTCGACTCGCCGAACGGGCTGTTGAACAGGCTGTCGGTCTTGGTGTGGCTAATGTCGACCCGCTGATCGACACTGCTGCCCAGCCGCTGGGTGACCCCGACCGAGATGACCTGGTTGTCGTTGGTGCCTCGCGACACCGTGTCAACGCCGGAATAGGTCCCGCCCGGGTCGCTGCCCCAGGCTCCGGGAAATCCACGTTCGTTGGTTCCGTAGCGGAACGTGGAGCGGATTGCCGTGCCCTCGGTCCCGTTCCACTGCCCGTTCAGCGACAGGTCGCGACGCCGGTAGTCGTCGTTGCTGAGTAGCTCGCCTGACGGCGTGGTCGTCCCGTTCTGGCCGTTGGTGTCGAGCTGTTCGAAGGCGGCGCCCCAGCTCAGGGCATTCGCCGAGCCGGAGGTGTTGACGCTCACCCGCGAGGTGCCGAAGCTGCCCCCCTCGATCACCCCACCCGCACGGGCCGGTCCTCCCTGCCTCGTGATGATCTGCACGACAGAGCCGATGGCGTCCGACCCGTATACGGCGCTCTGCGGCCCGCGTACGACCTCGATGCGCTCGATATCGCCGACCGGCAGATGCGCGAAGTCGTAGCTGCCGCCAAACCCGTTGACTCGGACGCCGTCGATAAGCACGAGCGAGAAATCGGATTCGCCGCCGCGCGCGTACAGCTGTGTCAGTCCGCCGCGTCCCCCGGTCGCGGTCACCCCGAGCCCGGGGACAACCAGACGGAGCACGTCTGCGACCGTCTCGAACTGTCTGGCCGCGATGTCGTCGCTTGTGACGACGGTGACGCTGTCGGTGACGCGCGACCGGGGCAGCTCGCGTGCCGCCGCCGTCACGACGATCGACTCACTGACCGCCCGGACCTGTAGCCTGATCGACACCGACCCGACGCTGTCCGCCGTGAGATCGACGATGACGGGCGCGGCGCCAAAGCCATCGAGCACCACCCGCACCTCATACCGTCCCGTGGGGAGATCCGAGACCTCGAACCGGCCCTGGCCGTCGGTCAGGGCCGTGGCGCGGATCACGCTCCGGTCAGAAACGAGCACTGTCGCGCCCGCTGCTGCGAGCCCGTTCGGGTCGACCACGGTGCCCTCGAGCCCGGCAGCGAACACGATGGCTGGGGCCAGCAACACGCCTGCTGACAGGGTGGAGATGACACAGAGACGGATGACGGCTCGGTGACACAGCATCAATTCTTCCTCCGACCAGCGCGAGGGGACGGTGTGAGAGGCGGGTGCGCCGACAACGCGCCGCCCTTGAAGTCGTTGAGAATAAAGTGTAACTGAGGGTCGTCTCGGCCAGACCTGAAGAGTTCCTGAAGAGTTTCTAAGGACCGTCACGCTCCACTATGCTTGTAGGGTGCTGGTACATGCGGTCGGGATGGTGTGTGGTCTCGGCGCGGCGACGCTCGCCACGACGGTGAGCGGCCGGCGCGACATGGTCGCTCTTGTTGCCGGTTTCGGTGTTGCGGTGGTCTGGCTTTGGCCCGAGCCTGTGTGGGTCGGGGGGATGGTCGCCCTCGTTGCCGTGCTCGGTCTCCGCTGGTCCCGGCTCGGGCCGCTCAGCGCCATCGTGGCGGGGGCGCTCGCCGGGCTGTGGGTCCACGTCCTGCAGGGCTATGGCCTACCGGGGTGGAGCGCGGTCGCCCTTGCGGCCGCCGTGCCCGGTACCGCTGTGGTCCTGACGCACCGGAGTTCACGGTTCGCACCGCCGGCATTGCGCGAGGACGCGTTGCTGACGATCTGTGTCCTGGGCCTGATGGTCGCCGCCGCGCCGGCGCTGTCGACGGGGTGGAGGTCGGCCGCCACGATGAATGTCGAGCCCGGACGCGGCGTCCAGCCCGCCACCGATCTCTGGGTGCCGCTGGGGCTCGTCGCCGTCGTGTCCCTCGGCGGGCTCCACACCTTGTGGAGGCGTGGTTGAATCTGCTCGGCATCCTCGAGAACGGACTCTTCGCGCTCGCGCAGGTGCTCCGGTTGCCGGTGATCGTGCTGCTCTGGGTCTCGGTGGCGGCCGCGGTGTTCATGGCCGGCGGATGCGCGATGGAGTTTCTCGCCCGACGGCGTGAGCGTGCCGGCTTCGACCTCAACACCTGGCTCGACCAGGGGACACTGCTCGGAGCGGACGACGCACGGCAGGCGTCACTTCCCGCGGCGCTGGCTGCGTTGCTTCGCGATGTGAAGGCGGAGCGCGGGAAAGCCGGGAAAGTGAAGTTCGGTGATGGCGGACTGGAGCATCTCGTGTTGGAGCGCGAGGAGCGGGCGCGTCGCACGCTGAACGGCTCGCGTCTCCTGGTGAAGGTGGGTCCAAGCCTGGGGCTCTTGGGCACATTGATTCCGATGGGGACCGCGCTCGCGGCGCTGACCGCAGGTAATCTCGAGGTGATGGCGGGACAGATGGTGGTGGCATTCACGACCACCATCGTCGGGTTGTCGGCCGGCACGGTCGCGTTTGTCGTGCAGGTGGTGCGTCACGCCTGGGTCAACGAGACGGTTCGCGAGCAACGCTTTCTCGCCGAGCGTGTTGCCGGGGAGCTGGCGCGGGAGTAACGACGCGATGGGACGCTTTCTGCATCTGCCGTCGCTTGAAGAGGCGCCCGACGAGGATCCGTTGTCGGGAGTGGCCAACCTCTTCGACGTGGCGGTGGTCTTCATCGTCGGCTTGATGATCGCCCTGTTCTCCGTCTATCGTCTCGGGGATCTCCTGGACCCGAACAGCGAGGTGACGCTGGTCAAGACCAATGCCGACGGCCTCCAGGAAATCATCGTGAAGCGGGGCACCGAGATCACCGCCTACGAGCTCACGGGGGAAACATTAGGGGGAGAGGGCGAGCGCCTTGGCACGGCGTATCGTCTCGCCAACGGTCAGATCATCTATGTACCGGATTAGTCGTCTGC
>JADFPE010000020.1 GCA_022562495.1 Acidobacteriota bacterium | reverse complement strand
ACAATTGGGACGCAAGTTTTGATCGTGTTTTCTTCGCTCTCGCCAGGAGAGCCTCCGTTCAAGGAGTCTAGCCCCCGCATAGCGGGGCTGTAAGAACAGCCTCTGCGAGCGAGGCTGCGCCGTCTTCGCTCGTCGGTGTGTGGCGCAGCCTCGCCGAAGGCGGGTGGCGCGGATTCTGCACCTGGCACACGCGGATCCGACGGACCGCCGCGTCGTGAGCGCGGTGGGTCGAGCGACACGAGGACAGTGGACCCAATGGTTCTGGCTCTTTTTGGGAGTCCTGGCCCCGGTGGGACGGCTCGCGCAGTCGGCGGAGGAGACGGCATGATTCGAACGATCGTGACATGTGTGTTCGTCCTTGGGGTCGTTTACCTGACGTGGAATGTCGGTCCGGTCTATCTCGCCTACCGGGAGTTCAAGATCGCGGCCGCTGACATGACCCGGGTCGGCGGTCGTGGGTCGGAGCGCGAGCTCGCGGCGGAGGTGGCGGAGCTCGCCGAGCGGATCGGGGTGCCGGTGGCGCGGGAGGCGATCACGGTACGCAAGGAGGGGACCCGCACCTATCTCGAGGTGACCTACACCGAGGAGCTCCGTGTGGTCCCGGCGGTTACCTATCCGTGGACTTTCTCGATTGCTGCCACAGGGCTCGCGGTGAAGCCGCAAACCATGGGCGACGTGATTGGAGAGGTGTTGCCGTGAGGCCCATGAAAAGACAGAAACCAGCATGCAGAAGGCAGAAGAAGCCGGAGGGCTGCGCCAGCATCTCTTCCGTTGTCGGGGTCGGACGCATCTGCCAGGGAGCCTGACGATGCGGATGTGATGCTGTCGTTGCGAACCACCGGCGACGGCGTCGTGGTCCCAGTGTGGGTGATCCCGCGCTCGTCACGCACCCAACTGGCGCAGATTCGGGACGGTCGGCTCGCAGTACGCCTCAACGCGCCTCCTGTCGACGGTGCGGCGAACGCGGCGCTCATCAGACGGCTCGCGAAGAGACTGGGGGTGCCTCGGCACGCGGTTCGGATCGTCACCGGTGAACGCGCGCGGCAGAAGGGTGTGTTGATTCAGGGATTGACGGCCGACGAGCTTCGCGGCCGCCTGGGCGAGTGCGTGTAACGCCCGCACACGTGCCGTGCCGTCGGACGTCTTCTGCCTGCTGACGTCTGCTCCGTCACGCCGAGGGCTGGGATTCGACGACCGCGATGACGCGGTGTGGCGCGGGCCGGTCACCCCCGGCCCCGCTCTCGTTGGGCCGGGGGTGGTGCTGGCGACTCGTGTCGTCGTGGCACTGCTCGCGGTCCTGTTGCTTCATGAACTCGAGCGCGTGCCGCAGCGCCACGATCGAGCCTTCGATCGAGGCTTCCACAGCGGTGCGCGTTTGCCGTAGATCCGTGATCTCCCGCTCGACATCCTGACACTGCGCGCCGGCCTTCCGGGTCAGCTCGTCGGCCCGGCCACGCGCCTCTCGCACGATCAGCTGCGCCTCCTGCGTGGCGCTCTCGCGCATCTCGGCCGAGACCCGCTTCGCCGTGAGCAGCGTGTCCCGCAAGATCGCCTCGCGCTGGCGGTGCTCTGCGAGCTGCGCCTGCAGGGCGCCGACCTCCTGCCGCAGCCGGTCGGTATCGCGCAGCGTCTGTTCGTAGCCGTCGGCGACCTCGTCGAGGAAACTGAGCACCTCGGGGCGGTTGAACCCCCGGACCGCCGAGCCGAAGCGTGCCCGCCGCATGTCCTGTGGTGCTATCCTCATCGCTCTGCCTCCACGTCGTGGACACGACCCCGCGAGCGAGGCTGCGCCTCGAACCGACGAGTGCAACGCTCGCTCGTCCTATGTGTCGGTCGTAGCGGCGTGTCACTCCAGCGTCGGGGACGCGGGAGGTCGTGGGCCGAACAGCGCGGTCCCCACCCGGACCATCGTGGCACCTTCCTCCACCGCCACCTCCAGGTCGTGGCTCATGCCCATCGACAGCTGGTCGAGTCGCGACCGGTCGGGTCCCGACGCGCGCAGATCGTCGCGTAGCTGGCGCAGGCGGCGGAAGTAGGGGCGGGCCGCCTCCGGGTTCTGGGACCACGGTGGCAGGACCATGAGGCCACGGACCTCGACGGACCGGCAGGTGGTCGCGGCGTCGAGGATGCGTTGCACCTCCGCTTCCGGCGCGCCGTGCTTGGTGGCCTCGCCAGCCAGGTCGACCTGGATGAGCAGCTTGGGCGACCGGCCGCAGTCAGCAGCCGCCCGGTCCAGCCGGCGCAGCAGGTCCACGCTGTCGACCGAGTGGATCCAGTCGAATGCCTCTGCCGCCTTGCGGGTCTTGTTCGACTGCAGATGCCCGATCAGATGCCAGTGGACCCGGGGTGCGCTTGTCGCCGCCTGTTTCAGGAGCGCTTCCTGAACTCTGTTCTCTCCCAGGTCCTGCAGCCCGGCTGCCACCGCGGCCTCGATGTGCGCGGGGCCGAACTTCTTCGAGACGGCGACCAGTCGGACATCCGTCGTCACCCGCCCGGCCGCCGCGGCGGCGGCCGCGATCCGGGCGTTGACCGTGGCCAGGTTCGCCGTGATCCGGGGTACCAGCTCCATGAGGGGTCGACACGCGGGACTCGCACCACGGACTGCTCGCAACGCTGCGCCTCACACCGACGAGCGACGGCGCCGTCTCCCGAGCAGACGCGTGTCTTACAGCCCCGTTTCCCCGGGGCTACACATCTCCGCGTGTCATGACAACGTGCGTCCAACGCGACGAAGTCACCATCAGGAGATGTCTAGCGGTCGCCTGCGGCAAGGCGCCGTCTCGCTTCGTCGGCGTGCACGCCGCTGGGAGCCGCACCGAGATACCGGGAGAATGCCTGAGTCGCGGCGTCGGGATCGCCGCTGGCCTCATACGCTAGCCCCAGCCAGAAGTAGGACTCGATCAACGTCGTGTCGGTCTCGAGCGCTTCCCTGAACTGTCTGACGGCGTCCTCCACGTTGTCGGATCTCCAGAACGCGATCCCGCGGTTCAAGGTGTCCTGGGCACGGGCGCGGCCGGCGGCCAGCGAGCTGACCGCGATGCGGTTGGCCTCGCCCCGGGCAATCGCCGCCGCCTCGGTGCGGTTCTGTCTCGAGTAGATGTCGGCCAGACCATAGTAGGCGGCGGCGTAGTCGGTCCGAATGCGCAACGCGTCCCTGAAGGCGGCTTCGGCTGCCACGAACTTGTCCAGCCGGCCATACGACACCCCGATGTTGAAGTGACAGTCGACACAGGTCGGCATGACCTGCAGCACCGCCTCGAATTGCGCGATGGCGTCCTCGAAGTCGCCAGCTCGGCTTGCACGGACCCCAGCCTCGAAGGCCGCCACCCGCGCCTGGGTACCCGGACGCGCTCGCAGCCACGGCGCCGGTGCGTGCCCAGGTTCGAGAACGAAGCGGACGTCGACCGAGCCGCCAGGATGCACGAGGACACGGACGACCTGTCCGCCGATCACGTCCTTCTCGGCGGTCACGCTGTATTGTCCCGGTGTCAGCCCGGTGTGCTGAAAGCGACCGGTGTCGTCGGTCGACGTCTCGTGGCGGCTGCCGCCGGCCGCGAGCGCCTCGAGCGACACCGTCGCCCCGGGCACTGGCTGTCCGTTCCGGTCGGCGACACTGCCACGCACCGTACCGGTCGTCTGAGCGTCTGTGTCGGTGACCCAGAGCACCAAGACGACGGCGAGGCCGCACACGCCCCGGAGACGCGCAGTGGGAGGGAAGGTCACGAGTCCGGGTCAGTGTACACCCGTTTTCGCGCCAGGAACTGATCGAGCCGGGCGATCTCCCGGACGATCGGTGTTGGTGGCAGCGAGGCCAGAAAGCGGCGGCCGTAGCCCTTGGTCAGAATCCGCGGGTCGAGAATCGACAGCACCCCGCGGTCCTGCCGGTGTCTGATGAGCCGGCCGAGGCCCTGCAGCAGCGTGAGGATGGCGAGCGGCACCTGATACTCGTCGAACGGGTTCCCGCCGAGCTTCGCGATCGCCTCTATGCGCGCCGCCGTGATCGGGTCACCCGGCGCCGCGAACGGCAGCTTGTCGATGATCACGCAACTCAGCGTGTCGCCGGCGACGTCGACACCCTGCCAGAAGCTCGAGGTGGCCAGCAGCACCGCGTTTGGCGTGGCGCGGAAATCGCGGAGCAGCACCGAGCGTGGGGCGGTTCCCTGCACGAGCAACGGGAACGGTGTCGTGTGCTCGATCAACCGGTGTACCTCGTGCAGGTTCGCATAGCTGGTGAACAGGATGAACGCGCGGCCACGTGTCGCCTCGAGCACGGCGCGGATCTGCTCCGCCGCGGCGCTGGTGAAGTCCGGAGCTCGGGGTTCCGGCATTCGCCTCGGCAGATACAGCACGGTCTGCTCCGCAAAATCGAACTCGGAGGCCAGCCGGAGCTCTACTGCGTCGTGAATCCCGAGCCGCGTTCGCTGATAGTCGAACGAGCCGTCCACCGCGAGGGTGGCCGACGTGAGGATGGTGGCGTGCATCCGTTCGAGCAGCAATTCCCGGATGATTGCCGAGACGTCGACCGGTGCCGCGCGGAGAAACAGTCCCCGTCGCCGTCGTTCCAGAAAGTAGACGAAGCCCTCGTCATCGGCCCCCAGCACGAAGTCGACCTGCTCGCTGATCTCGCCGGCGCGCCGCCCGAGCGACCGGATGTCCTCCGAGACGTCCGTCGCGAGCGCCACCGTGGCTTCGAGTGCTCGGAGGGTGCTGGCGAGACGTTGTCCTGGCTCCGCCACCGGTTCGAGGGTCGTCGTATCCAGCCGTGTCCGGTCGGCAGAGGGCAGATGGACCTGGACGGCGCCGAAAAACAGCGTCGTGCGTTGTTCCACCCGGTCGAGCGCTGTGCGGAAGCTGTCGGCGGCGTCCGGGTCATCCCCCAGGTCGCGGTCGACGTACCGGCGGCCGTCACTGACCAGCCGCTCCAGGCGGTATGTGCTCACCGAGATCCCGAAGTACTGTGTCGCGACATCCTCTAGCTGATGGGCTTCGTCGATCACCGCGTAGGCGCAGGCTGGGATCACCTCGCCGTAGGCGGACTGGCGCACCGCGGCGTCGGCGCAGAGCAGGTGATGGTTCACGATCACCAGATCCGACTCGGCCGCCCGCTGACGCATGCGGGTCACGAAGCATTCCTGGAACTGGGGGCACTCGGTGCCGATACAGTTCTCCGACGTGGCCGAGATCTCACCCCAGAAGGGGAGATCGTCCGGCAGGTCCTCGATCTCCGCGCGGTCGCCGGTCTCGGTCTGCTGGACCCAGTCGGCGATCGATTCGACATACCCCTCGTCGGTGGCAGAGCGCAGCTCATCACGCGTCCGGTAGGCGTCGAACCTGTGGAGACAGAGGTAGTTTCCCCGTCCCTTCATATAGGTGGCGGTGAAGTCCACCCCCAGCGCGTCGCGCAAGGCGGGCAGGTCTTTGTCGTAGATCTGATCCTGTAGCTGCTTGGTGCCGGTCGAGATGAGCACCCGGTGCCGGCTGAGGATGGCCGGCACGAGGTAGGCGAGGGTCTTGCCGATGCCGGTGCCGGCCTCGGCCAGCAGTACCCCGCCGTGCTCGAACACCTCGGCGGCGGCGACCGCCATGTCCCGCTGACTGTCCCGCGTCTCGAACGACGGCAGCGCGCCGGCCAGCGCGCCATCTCGGGCGAACGCCTCGGCGACCTGCTGCGGGAGGCTCCCTGGCGTCCCGTCCGAGAGATGCGCACCATCATGCCCGGGTGGGGCGTCCCCTGACGGGACTGTGCCTGGCGTCAGTTCCGCGGGGTCAGGACTGCCCAAAAGGTGCTCCCTCGTCGCGTCTTGCCCGCCGGGCGCCACGCGCCGGCAACCGCGACTGACTCGCCCGAGACGGCCACTCGCGACGCGCGCCTCACACCGACGGGCGAGGACGGCGCAGCCTCGCTAGTTCGTCTGGTCAGGATACAGCGGAAACTTCTGGCACAGCGCCTCGACTTCGATGCGAACCATCGCGGCCACGCCGTCGTCCTCCGGCGCCGCCAGCACACGGGCGATGTACCCGGCCATCAGCTCCATCTCCGGCTCCGCCATCCCGCGGGTCGTGACTGCGGGCGTGCCGATCCGGATGCCGCTGGCCACCATCGGCGGGTGCTCGTCGAACGGGATCGCGTTCTTGTTCACCGTGATGCCCGCCTTGCCCAGCGCCGCCTCGGCCACCGTGCCCGTGATCCCGCGCGAGAAGACGTCGACGAGCAGCAGATGGTTGTCGGTGCCGCCGCTCACCAGCCGAAAACCGGCGTCCCGGAGCGCCGACCCGAGCCGCGCCGCATTGGCGACCGTCTGGCGTTGGTACTCGGCGAATGCCGGCTCGCCCGCCTCCTTGAAGCAGACCGCCTTGGCGGCGATCACGTGCATCAGCGGGCCGCCCTGCACCCCGGGGAACAGCGCCCTGTTTATCGCCTTGGCGTGGGCCTCGCGGCAGAGCACCATGCCGCCGCGCGGGCCGCGCAAGGTCTTGTGGGTCGTGGTCGTCACGACATCGGAGTGTGGAACCGGGCTTGGGTGGACTCCAGCGGCGACCAGCCCGGCGATGTGCGCCATGTCGGTCACCATGAACGCCCCCACCTCGTTGGCGACCGCCCGGATACGGGCGAAGTCGATGACACGGGAATAGGCGCTTGCGCCGACCATGATCATCTTCGGGGTGTGCTCACGCGCCAGCCGTTCCAGCTCGTCGTAGTCGATCCGCTGGTCGTCCCGTCGTACGCCATAGGGCACGATGGTGTAGAGCTGCCCGGAGAAGTTCAAGGGGTGCCCGTGCGTCAGATGGCCGCCGTGGGCGAGGTTCATCCCCAGCACGGTGTCGCCCGGGGCGATCAGCGCGAAGTAGGCCGCCATGTTCGCCTGTGCACCAGAGTGCGGCTGCACGTTCGCATGGTCGGCGCCGAAGAGCGCGAGGGCCCGTTCGATCGCCAGCGACTCGGCGACGTCCACGAACTCGCAGCCCCCGTAATAGCGGCGTCCCGGGTAGCCTTCCGCGTACTTGTTCGTCAGCACCGAGCCGGCCGCTTCGAGCACGGCGGCGCTGACGAAGTTCTCCGAGGCGATCAGTTCCAGCCCGGTGTTCTGACGCGTCGTTTCATCACGCACGACCCCGGCGATCGCCCGGTCGGTGTCGGCCAGGGTCCGCCGTCGGGTGTTCACCAGGCTGTCGGTGATCGCGGCCATGAGGTTCTGTCGAGAGCAGTTGTCGACAAGATCGGACACGACGTCACGAGGTTGTCAGTGGAAGAATCTTACTATAGCCGGGTTGTCCGGTTCTGGGCGTCATCCGCGCCAGTCGTGCGTGCTATAGTGCGGTGCATGGCCACACACATTCCCCTCCCAACGTCGCCCACGGTCGGCTTTGCCGAGGCGTTTCCAGGCTCTCGCAAGGTGCTGGTCGATGGCGACCACGTGCGAGTGCCGATGCGCGAGATCACGTTGTCGGGTGGCGAGCCGCCGCTCCGTGTCTACGACACGAGCGGGCCCGATGGGTGCGACGTGCGGGAAGGGTTCCCTCCGCTCAGAGACGGCTGGATCCGGGCGCGCGGTGGGGTCGTCGAGGCAGCTGAGCCACGTGCGTCTCAGGGCGCCAGGCGGTCCGATGTCGCGTTGCCGGCGGCGCGTCGCCCGGTGCTCCGGGCGACTGAGGGGGTCACCCAGCTGCACTACGCGCGACAGGGCATGGTGACCGAGGAAATGGAGTTCGTGGCCGTGCGCGAAGGATTTGCACCCGAGTTCGTGCGCGACGAAGTGGCGCGCGGCCGCGCCATCATTCCGGCCAACATCAACCATCCAGAGCTCGAACCGATGGCGATCGGCCGGAACTTCCTCGTCAAAATCAACGCCAATATCGGGAACTCGGCGGTGTCGTCGTCGATCGAGGAAGAGGTCGAGAAGCTGCGATGGGCCACGCTCTGGGGCGCTGACACGGTGATGGACCTGTCGACCGGGCCGAACATCCACGAGACCCGCGAATGGATCATCCGCAACTCGCCGGTGCCAATCGGCACCGTGCCGATCTATCAGGCGCTGGAGCAGGTCGATGGTCGTCCGGAAGAACTGACCTGGGAGATCTATCGCGACACGCTGATCGAGCAGGCTGAGCAGGGGGTGGATTACTTCACGGTGCACGCCGGCGTGCTGCTGCGCTACATCCCGATGACGGCGCGGCGGTTGACCGGGATCGTCTCGCGGGGCGGGGCGATCATGGCGAAGTGGTGCCTGGAGCATCACGAAGAGAACTTCACCTACACGCATTTCAACGAGATCTGCGAGATCATGAAGGCCTACGACGTGTCGTTCTCGCTCGGTGACGGCCTGCGTCCCGGGTCGATCGCCGACGCCAACGACGAGGCGCAGTTCGCCGAGCTCAAGACCCAGGGCGAGCTGAACCGGATCGCCTGGGAGCACGACATCCAGGTGATGAACGAGGGGCCGGGGCATGTGCCGTTGCACCTCATCAAAGAAAATATGGAACACCAGCTGGACTGGTGCAACGAGGCGCCGTTCTACACCCTGGGGCCGCTGACGACGGATGTGGCGCCCGGGTACGACCACATCACCTCGGCCATCGGTGCCGCCGTGATCGGTTGGTATGGCACCGCGATGCTCTGCTATGTGACGCCCAAGGAGCATCTGGGGTTGCCCAACCGCGACGACGTCAAGGTGGGGGTGATCGCGTACAAGATTGCGGCGCACGCCGCCGACCTCGCCAAGGGGCACCCGCGGGCCCAGGCCTGGGACGACGCGTTGTCCAAGGCGCGGTTCGAGTTTCGCTGGGAGGATCAGTTCAACCTGTCGCTCGACCCGCAGACCGCCCGCGCATATCACGACGAGACCTTGCCGGCCGAGGGCGCGAAGGTCGCTCACTTCTGCTCAATGTGCGGTCCGAAGTTCTGCAGCATGGAGCTGACACAGCAGGTCCGCGACTACGCGGCCGCCAAGGGTGTCAGCGAGGCCGAAGCGCTGAGGCTCGGGATGCAGGAGAAGTCGGCGGAGTTCCGCCAGGAGCGTGAGATTTACGTCAGGAGCACCGCGGGCGACTAGCGAACAGACTCCTTGCACATCGTGTGTTGTCGCTCTCACCACGACAGCCCTTCGTTCACGGAGTCTGGTCCCCGCGTAGCGGGGCTGTGAGCAAAGCTCGGCGAGCGTCGCGGAGCCTCGCTCGCCGCTACCGTCGCGTCTGACCGGCGGGCGCCGGCACGAGCTGAATGACCGTTTTGAATCGGGCCGGCGCACCGCCGGTCGGGTTCAGATAGCCGTCGGAACCGTTCCACGTGTAGTCCTTGACCGTCACGCCCGGCGGGAAGGCCATCTCTCTTTCCCGAAAGCGCCCGACCTCGAACATGTGGGTGGCGGGCGCGTCGAACACGCGGTGTCCGCGTGTATCGAGGACCACGGCGTAGTAGCTCACCATCTCGTCGAAGCTCGAGTTGGTGCCGAAGAGATAGAATCGTTGGCCGCGGCCGGCGTCATACGACGTGATGAAGCTGGCGTTCGGGTAGATCGGCAGCCCGAGCATCGCCTCCGTGGGTGTCTCCTGCGGCCCGGCGGTCCAGATCGGGGCCGGCGTTGCCGGGTGCTCGTCCGGTGTCTCGATTGCGTCTTGACCGGGATTGCCCGGACGGGGAAACGGACGCGGCACCAGCTGCCGTTGCTGCGGTCCGGCACCGGCCGACGCGATGAGGGTCGACGCCGGCGCCGCCAGCGCGGCGACCAAGCAGACGGCACACAGGCGACGCACGCTCATGTGGTCATTATGAGGGCCGTGTCGACACCGCGCAAGGGGGATGGACACATCGGGAGCAAGACAGGTGCTTCGCCACCGGCTCGATTGACATGAACACCGTGACAGGAGACGCCGTCGCGTCCGCCACCGCGCGCAACCTCCTCCGCTACTGCGAAGCCAAGCGCGACTGGGTGCTCGAGACCACCATGGCGCTGGCCCGTCTCGAATCCCCGACCACCGATAAGACGGCGGTGGACCGGTGCGGCGAGGAGCTGGCGCACCGGCTGAGGGCGATCGGCGGCGCCGTGACGCGTCTACGGCAAGGGGACGTGGGCGACCACCTGCGGGCCGAGTTCGGCAGCGGTGCGAGCCAGGTGCTGCTCATTGGGCACTTCGACACTGTCTGGCCCACGGGACAGATCGACCGGATGCCGCTCGAGACCCGGGATGGGTGTCTCTTCGGGCCCGGGGTGCTCGACATGAAGGGCGGCATCGCGATCGGGATGCTGGCGGCGCGTGCCCTGGCGGAGGTGGCGCCGCCCACCGCCCGGCTCGTCATGCTCTGGACCACCGACGAGGAACGTGGCAGCGGCACCTCGCGCGCCCTGATCGAGGAGGAAGCGCGGCGGAGCCGGGCCGTGTTCGTGCTCGAGCCGGCCCTGGTCGGAGGCGGGGTCAAGACCGCGCGGAAAGGGTGCGGTGAGTTTCATCTGAGGGTGCGCGGTGTCGCCGCGCACGCCGGAGTGGACCCGGACAAGGGGGCGAGCGCCGTCCACGAGCTCGCAGCCCAGATCGTCGATCTGCAGCAGGTGCGCGACATGGCGCCCGGCGTGTCGATCAACATCGGGATGATCAGCGGCGGCACTCGTCCCAACGTGGTGGCGGAGGAAGCGCATGCCACCATCGACGTCCGCGTGACAACATCGGAAGAGGCGACACGCGTGGCGGCGACAGTTCGCGCACGCGTACCCACCATCCAGGGGACACGGATCGAGGTGACCGGAGGCTTCGACCGACCGCCACTCGAACGTACCGACGCGGTCGCACGTCTCTATGGGCGCGCGCGCGCGATCGCCGCCAGACTGGGGTACGACCTGCGGGAGGGTGGCACGGGCGGCGGGTCCGACGGTAATTTCACTGCCGCGCTGGGTATTCCGACACTGGATGGTCTGGGCGCCGAGGGCGCGGGGCCGCATGCGCTCGACGAGCACATCGAGGTCGATCGGTTGCCCTGGCGGGCTGCGCTCCTGGCCGGGTTGATCGCCGAGACGATGGCTGACGACTGGTCTGGGACGCGCTGACGAACACCCCCCCAGTGCTGTGGGTGTGTGCCGGTGCTGTGTGGCGAGGCCGGACTGCTAGAGCCCGCCGACGCCTTGGGCGACGGCGGATGGGCGCTCGAGGCCCCAGCTGAAGCGCCCCTGATCCTCCTCGCGCGGGACCGGGATGCGCGCGGTCGGTCCCGGTGGCCGTGACCGTGTCTGGCCCCCGTGTAGCCCGTAGCGCCGACGCAGCAGCTCCAGCACGCCGTGCACCTGGTCCCGGTACTGCCTGGAGGCGTATTTGCCCGCGTACAGCCGGTCCACCCGTGGCGCGAGGTCGGGGAACTCCCGCGACAGAAACCGCATGAAGTGGTCTCGTGTGCCGCCCTCCAGATGCATCACAATCGCGCCGCAGAACCGCGCACCGTGGTCGGCAATCGCCTTGATGGTCCGTTCGAGCTTCGCCGGCTGTGAGGTCAGACCGGGCACGACCGGCGCCATGAGCACGCCGACGTCGACCCCCGCGTCGGCCAGCGTGCGGACGGCGCGCAGCCGCTGGAGCGGGTGCGCGGTGCCTGGCTCGAGTGCCTGCCACGCCTCTTCGTCGACCGTCGGCACGCTCATGTGCACGGTGCAGGTGGTCCGCCGAGATAGCTCGACCAGCAGGTCCAGGTCGCGCACCACCATCGGCCCCTTGGTGATGAGGCCGACCGGCGAGGGATGATCGACGAGCGCCTCGAGGGCGCGCCGGGTCAGCCGGTAGTGCCCTTCGATTGGCTGATACGGGTCGGTGGCCGTGCCGAAACCAATGAGCTCACCTTGCCACGTCCGGCGAGCCAGCTCCCGGCGCAGCACGTCGGCGAAGTTCACCTTGACCAGGATGAGGGACGAGAACTCGTCGCCGGGGCCGAGCTCGAGGTACGTCTGGTATCTGCGGGCGAAGCAGTAATGACACCCGTGGGTGCAGCCGCGATAGGGATTCAGGGTCCACGCGAACGGCATCCCCTCGACCCGGTTCAGCGCGGACCGGCAGGTCACCTCCTGATACTGGGCATCATCGGCCCGGCGGATGGCGTCCGGCAAGACCGGCTGTCCACACGGGCCTGCGCCACGATGTTGCTTGATGAAGTCCGCCAGCTGTCGCGTCGTCGGGCGACGGGGTGACAGGTCGAAGAGGGAGGGCGCCGCCGCCGCGCCCTTTACTTTCGATGTTTGTTCGCCCACGATGGCGCCATGGTGCCCTAACCGACTGGCGCGAGTCAAGTGCCCCTTGAACGGCCAACGCTCACAGCCCAAAGGCGGCTCCCGTTCGGTGACCGCGTCTCTGCCGTGCGAGTGTGTCAGCCGGCGATCGTCACGCGCCAGTAGTCCAGCAGATCCGAGAGCGTCCGGGAGAGCGGGATCTCCGGCGACCAGCCGACGTCCCGGGTGATCTTGGACCGGTCGCCCAGCAGCAGCGGATTGTCGCTCGGCCGCGCGCGGGCGGGATCTGGCCGGACCGACACGTCGACCGCCGTGTTGGCCAACAGCCCGTCGAGGACCTCCTGGATCTGGTACGCCGTGCCGGAGCACACGTTGTAGGGCGTGGCCGGTGTCCCACGGGTCATGAGGAGCTGGTAGGCCCGCACGGTGTCCCGGACGTCCGTCAGGTCCCGGCGTGCCTCGAGGTTGCCGACCGACAGCACCGGTTCGGCCCGACCCGACTCAATCCGCGCGATCTGCTCGGCGAAGCTCGAAGCGGCGTAGGAGAGCGCCTGACCGGGACCGACGTGCGTGAACGAGCGGCTCATGAGCACCGTCATGCCGTCCTGCCGGGCGGCGGCGAGCCCGAGCATCTCCTGTGCGAGCTTACTCAGACCATAGGGACTGACGGGACCCAGCGGCGCCGTTTCGTCGATCGCCGAGGCCGACGGCCGGTAGACGAGGGCCGAGCCAGGGATGAGCACGCGCGCGCGGGCGCCGTGGTCGCGAAGCGCCGTGAGCAGGTACTCGGTGCCCAGCACGTTGGCTCGCAGCGTCGCGTGGTTGTTGGACCAGGATTCCCCGACGTTCGCCACGCCGGCGCAATGATAGACCTGCGTCGGGTGCGTCTCGGTCACCGCGCGCGTCACCGCTGTGAGGTCGAGCAGATCGACCTCGCGCCAGGTGACGCGGTCGTCGGCGGGGGTGGGTCGCGGTGGTGATGGGCTCGCCTGTCCCCGGGACGCGGCGGGTCGGCGCCAGGCCACGAGGGTGGTGCCCGCCGGGACGGTGCGATCCAGCAAGGTGAGCAGATGGCTGCCGACGAAGCCAGCCGCGCCGGTGACGAGGATCGTGTCGGACACTGCCAAAGTTCTTGAATCCTAGCAGGCTGCTGAAGAAGGTCAGCCAGCCGGCGTCAGGCTATGGGCGCACGCTACGCACCGAAAAGGAGGGCCGCGACGCGCAAACGGCCAACATCGTGTCCATCCCAAAGCCCAATGCCCAAAGCCCAAAACCTTACGCTTTCTGTCGGTCGCCTTTGCCGTACTGGGTCTGGTAGTACTCGCGATAGGCCGGGTCGACCTCCTTGATCGGCCGCCACCACGAGTCGTTGTCCCGATACCAGTCGACCGTCGCGCGTAGCCCATCGAGGAACGCGTGCCGCGGCCGCCAACCCAGCGCGTGCAGCTTCGTCGTGTCGAGCGAATAGCGCCGGTCGTGCCCCAACCGGTCCCGGACCGGCTCGATGAGGGAGCGTGGCCGGTCGAGCAGCTCCAGGATCTGGTGGGTCAGATCGATGTTTGCCACCTCGTTGCCGCCGCCGATGTTGTACACCTCGCCGTTCTCGCCACGTTCGATCAGCAGGTCGAGCGCCCGGCAGTGGTCATCGACATGCAGCCAGTCCCGGACGTGTCGTCCGTCGCCGTAGAGTGGGAGCGGCAGCTGGTCGATGGCGTTGGTGACGAACAACGGGATGACCTTTTCGGGAAACTGACGTGGCCCATAGTTGTTCGACGCCCGGGTGATGATGACCGGCACGTCGTAGGTGGCCCAGTAGCTGTAGGCCAGCCGGTCGGCGCCAGCCTTGCTCGCCGCGTAGGGGTTGCGTGGCTTCAGCTCGTCGTGTTCGGTGCTGGAGCCGGTGTCGACGCTGCCATAGACCTCGTCGGTGGAGATCTGCACGAAGCGCCGCAGGCGGGGCGCGTGTCGCGCGGCCTCGAGCAGCACGAAGCTGCCGTAGACGTCGGTCGTGATGAAGGCGCCGGCGTCCAACAGTGAGCGGTCCACATGGGTCTCAGCGGCGAAGTGCACGACGATCTCGGCGTCGCGCACGAGCGGTCCAGCGACTGCCGGGTCCGCCACGTCCCCCTGGACGAACCGGTGTCGAGGATCGTCCAGCACGTCGCCCAAATTCTCCATGCGTCCCGCGTAGGTCAATTTGTCGAGGGTGGTGATGCGCCAGTCGGGGTGCGAGGCAAGGGCGTGCAGCACGAAGTTGCTGCCGATGAATCCAGCGCCGCCAGTGACCAGCACCTCCACGATCGTGTCGCGGTCTACCATCGGATGCCGACCTCGGAGTTGTCGCCGAGCATGAAGCGATAGGCCGACGGCTTGAGGGGCTGCCGATAGATGCGCACGTTGCGTCCGATCAGGCTGTCGATCACGCGGTTGGAGAGGTCGCTGAGCACGCTGCCTTCCAGCACGATGCTGTGTTCGATTTCCGACCCCCGGATTTCGACGTTGTTCATGATCGAGGTGAACGGACCGACGTAGGCCTGCTCGATCTTGGCGTCCGCCCCGATGATGGTCGGGCCCCGTACGACCGACCTGACGATCTGCGCGCCCGCCTCCACGACCACCTTGCCCTCCACCCGCGAGTCGGCGTCCACGGCCCCATCGACCCGCCGGTCGAACGTCTCCAGGATCAGCCGGTTCGCTTCGAGCATGTCATCCAGCTTGCCCGTGTCCTTCCACCAGCCGTCCACCAGATGCGGGTGCACGGCGCAGCCGCGGTCAATCAGGTCTTGGATCGCGTCGGTGATCTCGAGCTCGTTCCGTACGCTGGGGGTGATGCGCCTGACCGACTCGAACACCTCCGGGCCGAACATGTAGACGCCGACCAGGGCCAGATCGCTCTTCGGGTCCTTCGGTTTCTCGACCAGACGCACGACCTGACCGTCGGCGAGCTCCGCGACGCCGAACATCTGGGGGTCCGGCACCCGGGTCAGCAGGATTTGCGCCGCCGGTCTGCGGCGGACGAACTCCTCGACGAACGGGGTGATGCCCGTCTTGAGCAGGTTGTCGCCCAGATACATGACGAACGGCTCGTTGGCCAGGAACGCTTCGCTGATCAGCACAGCGTGGGCGAGCCCGCGCGGGGCGTCCTGCTCGATGTAGGTCACCTTGACGTTCCACCGCGACCCGTCGCCGACGGCGGCGCGGATCTCCTCGCGGGTGTCGCCGACCACCATGCCAATGTCCCGGACCCCCGCGGCCGCCAGCGCCTCGATGCCGTAGAACAGCACCGGTTTGTTGGCGACCGGGACGAGCTGTTTCGCCCGCGTATAGGTCAGCGGCCGCAACCGGCTCCCCTTGCCGCCGCTCAGGATGAGGCCCTTCATCGCTGTGCACCTGTTCCGACGCCGAACGCGCCCAGCATGTTGGAGAACGTACCGAGCCCGGCCAGCGTGAACGAGAGGTTGAAGCGCCGATCCTGGTCGACCCGCACCAGGGCGCCTAGCCCCTCGAGGTTGTACGACTGGTATTCGATGCTGATTCCGCAGCACTGCGCGTTGTAGTACGCAAGCACCCGCTGCTGCAGGTACCGGCCGCGCTGGATGTCGTAGTTGAACTGGTAGACACCGCCGACCCGGTTGTCCCGTGTCCGCAGGTTCGTGAACGAGTTCAGGTAGTGGGCGAGGTTGTTGGGGTTGTCGAACCCGGACAGCCCCTCGACGAATCGCCGCTGGCTCCAGCCGGCCGTTTGGTTCAACCAGCCTCCGACTTCGATGCTGGCGTTCGCGCTGATGGTGCGCAACGCCCCGAACTGCATGTCGTATTCCGCGCGAAGCGTGCCGGACAGCTCGCTGGTCGGGCCGGCCCGCACGATCAGCGAGACGGGGGAGTAGTGAGTCGGCGGGGTACCCTGGAAGCTGGTCTGGAACTGCCGGTCGAATTGGGCAGCGTTGGCGTCGGTGTAGTAGCTCTGCTGGACAGAGACGGTGAGGATCTCGTCCGCCACCGCCGGGCCGCCCCCCTCGGCGCGTTTCGCGTAGAGGCGGTTGTTCAGCCCGTAGCTGATCTTGGTGACGTTGCCGACAATCGAGTCGATGCCCTCGAGCTGCACGATCTGGTCGAAGTTGTCGATCGCCGTGATCCGCTGGATGTTGAGCCAGGGCTCGATCACGTGCTTCATCCGTTCCGAGTAGCCGGTGTTCGGCGTGTCCCAGACCTTGACGAAGACTGGGCCGGTGATCCGGGTCTGCATGTCCAGGAAGGACCGCGAGATCCCGTTCTCGAACTGGCGCCCGGTCATCTCGTCGATGCTCTCGGACCAGTAGGTCTGACGCCAGCCGACCGACGAGTTCAGGGTCAGAAACGGCCAGCGGGTGAACGGCATCCGGACCAGCGGCTTCAGGTCGATCCGGCTCAGTCCCGACTCGACTTCCTGGCCGTCGAACCTCGATCGGCGCAGCAGGTTCGCGTACTCGCTCGTGAAGGCGAAGTAGACCGGTGAGCCGAGCAGCGGCCGCTCGGCCTGGTCGAACGAGATGCGCGGGCTGGCCCCGTAGAGACTGGCTTCGGTCGCCCCAAAGAATGTCTCGCTGACGTCCCCGGTGCCGCTGAGGGTGTAGGCGCCCCACGAGCCTGTCAGGTTGCCGCCGATGCTCCGGGACGAGTTGGACGCGTCGTAGATGTTGGTTTGATAGGTCTGGCGGACCGTGATGTTCGAGAAGAAGTCGATCTGCGCCCTGGCCCTCAGCGCGTCCGAGATGCGGTGCCGCGCGCGGCCGCGCAGCTCGTAGCTGCGCCGGCCCGGGATGGTCGTCTCGCCGGTGCCGGTGCCGAACTGGTCCACGAGTGTCGTCTCGCGCTCGTTGAGCAGATATGTCCGTAGGTTGCCCTGCGACCCCGGACCGAGCACATAGCGATACTCGGCGCCGAGCCCCTGACCGGTCGACGCGAACCAGTCGTGGAACAGCGTGGCGTCATGACTGCGGTTGACCGCCCAGAAAAACGCGTTGCTGATCGACTGGCCGCGGATGGTCGAGGCGCCGTAGGTTGGCATCAGGACCCCGGTGGCCCGGCCCTCCTCTTGAATGGGGAAATACATGGCCGGCAGGTAGAACAACGGCACGCCCTTCACCGACAGCACCGCGTTGCGCAGCACCGCATATTCGTCGAGGTTGATCGTCGCCGAGCTGGCCGAGACCTGCCAGCGGGGGGTCGGTTGGACACACGACGTGAACCCCCCGCGGGTCAGCCGATAGGTGCGCGGGCCGACCCGCTCGATGATCTCCCCCCAGAACTGCATCTCCGGCTCCTGGGTGCCGAACATGCTGCGCTCGACGTCCTCGGTCAGCACGGTGGATCCGACGGCGTTGTAGAACGTGCCGTTCATCGAGTCGATGTCGAACTCGGCGCGGTCGGCCGCGATCCGCCCGCCCTCGGCGGTGAAGACCACGTTGCCCGACGCGACCAGCCGCGACTCGTCGCTGAAGATATCCACCTGGTCGGCGTGGAACTGCCACCCGTCTTCTTCGCAGTCCATCTGGACTTGGCCGGTCAACCGGAGGTGGTTCTCGGCGAGCAACTCGAACGTGAACTGCCGCGAGTTCATGCAGCTGGGTAGGGTCTGGGCGCCCGCAGCGCCCACCGTCACGGCGATGACGAGGAAGCCGAACAGGACCAGGCGAATCATGCGACCGGCGGGGGTGTGTCTCCGGGTGTCAGCGGGACCGTCCTCACTGGACATCTCCCAAGGGCCACCGTGTGAGATGCGCACCAGGGTCCCGTGACGCGGGGAGATGTCTCGTCCCCGCGTCGCGGGGCTGTAAGAAAAGCGGCCTAGCGATGCTGCGCCGACCGTCGTCCTGGCGGTCCGAGGCGCAGTTTCGCGAGCACCTCCGAAGAGTATCACCTCGACCGATCGATCGCCGAGAGCACCTCGCCGACGAGGACGACCGAACCGGTCACACACACGGTCCGCGACCCGCGCCAGGCCGCCTCGACCGCCTGCCAGGGGGTGCTGTCGGCGGTGACCGGTGTCGACCCGGCGCGCCGACGCACCTGCCCGGCGAGCTCGCTCGCCGCGACGGCTCGTGGGGTATCGGGCGCGGTGCAGACGAACCGGGTGGCGCAGGGGGCGAGCGCGCCGACGATGCCGTCGATGTCCTTGTCGCGCATCACCGCGAGTACGATCGGGAGCCCGGCTGGATAGGTCGCGCGCAGATAGGTCGAGAGTGCGGCCGCCGCGGCCGGGTTGTGTGCGGCGTCGAGCAAGATCGCGCCGCGGTTGCCGACCTGCACCAGCTCCAGACGGCCCGGCCAGACAACCGTGGAGAGCCCGGTGACGATCGCGTCGGCGTCGATCGGCACCCCCATGTCCGAGAGTGCCTCGAGGAGCCGGATCACTCCGGTCGCGTTCGACACCTGATGGTTGCCAGCGAGCCCGAGCCTGAACGACGGATAGGCGCGCCGCGGGGTCGTGACCAGGATCTCCGGCCGGTCCCCGACACGGGCGACGCGTACCACGGTCCCCACGTCGGCGCGAACCAGCCGGGCGCCACGTTGTCGGCAGGTCTCCTCGAACAGCGCCACCACCGCGGGCGTCGTCTCGGTCGTCACCACAACCATGCCGGCTTTGATCACACCGGCCTTCTCGGCGGCGATCGCCTCGAGTGTGTTGCCGAGATACCGTCGGTGCTCCAGCCCGATCGGCGTGATGACACCGGCGACCGGTGTGACGATGTTCGTCGCGTCGAACCGCCCGCCCAGACCGACCTCGAGCAGCGCCAGGTCCACACGCTTCCTGCGAAACCATGACAGCGCGATCGCCGTGGTGGCTTCGAAGAAGGTCGGCGGGTGCTCGAGCCGCCCATCGGCTAGCAACCGGTCGACCTGTTCGTGGAGTTGCGCCGCTTCCCGACGGAGCTCTCGCTCTGGAATCACGGCGCCGTCGACGACGAAGCGTTCGGGGAGGTGCTGCAGGTGGGGTGACGTGTAACGCCCGACCCGATGACCGGCTGCGCGCAGCGCGTGATCGGCCATGGCCACCACCGACCCCTTGCCGTTGGTGCCTGCCACGATGACGGTGCGATACGACGACTGCGGGTCTCCCATCGTCCGGACCAGCAGGCGGATGGTGTCGAGCCCCGGCCTGATCCCGAAGCGCTCGAGTGCGATCAGGGCGTCCAGTGCGTCCATGTAGGGTGGGGCCGCTCGCGGAACTGCGCCTCACACCGACGAGCGAAGACGGCGCAGCCTCGCGAGCAGAAGTGTGTCTGAGAGCCCCGCCACGCGGGTGCTAGACATGTCCCTGTCTCACGAACACGTGCCTCATGTGTCTTGCGGAGATCTCTCGTCGAGCGTCGGCTCGGGGGCGCGGACGGCGTCCCGCGCGGCCGGGAGCGGGATCGTGTCGCTCGGGGCCGCCGGTGGGGCCGCGCCCATGAAGCGCAGCGTTCGGGCGATCATCGGCTTGAGCTCCCGCCGGTCCACGATCATGTCGACCATGCCGTGTTCGAGCAGGAACTCGCTCCGCTGAAAGCCGGCCGGGAGCGTCTGCCGGATCGTTTGCTCGATCACCCTCGGGCCGGCGAACCCGATCAGCGCCCCCGGCTCCGCGATGCTGATGTCGGCGAGCATCGCGAAGCTCGCGGTCACCCCGCCGGTGGTCGGGTCCGTGAGCACGGCGACATAGGGGACGCGGGCGCGGTCGAGCCGCGCCAGCGCCATGCTGATCTTCGACATCTGCATCAGCGAGAGCGTGCCCTCCATCATCCGCGCGCCACCAGAACAGCAGATGATGACCAGTGGCCGGCGCTGCGCGGTCGAGCGCTCTGCGGCCCGTGTGATCTTCTCGCCCACCACCACGCCCATGCTCCCGCCGATGAAACCGTACTCCATGGCGACGATCTCGACCTCCAGATCCTCGATGGCGCCGGTGGCGGTGATCACCGCGTCGCGCAGCCCGGTGGCGGCCATCCCCTCCCGCAACCGCTCCGCGTAGGGCTTCCGGTCGACGAACCCCAGCGGGTCGTTCGAGACCAGGCTGGCGTCGTGTTCCTTCCAGACCCCGTCGTCGAGTAGCGAGCGTAGCCGGGCGACGGCGTCGAGGCGAAAGTGGTGGGCGCACGTCGGACAGACGCTCAGGTTCGCGGTGAGGTCCTTGTTGTAAAGGATCTGCGCGCACGTCGGACACTTGACCCAGAGGCCCTCCGGGACCCGGCTGGGTTCGGTCGGCGCCGTCATCGGCCGTCTGACCTTCTTGAACCACGCCATGCGTCGAGCTTACTCCAGGTCCCTGATCCCCGATGCCGAACACGCCGTGCCCGCAGCCGACGCTGGCGACGCCCTTCCGCCTTCGCCACCCGCCTGCGCCGAGGCAACGGCGGTCAAGAGGCTACGGCGGACAGGCCGATGTCTCCTGACGCCGTGGGTCAGCCGTCAGCGCGGCACGTAGTACCGGGTGCCGTGGCCCATCCCGCGCACCTGCGTCAGCAGGTCGTTGATCGCCGTGTTGCCCCACTCCAGATCGACGTGCGAGGTCTCGACCACCAGCAACGGCGTCGAGACGTAGTGGAAGAAAAAGTGCGTGTAGGCGTCGTTCAGCTCGCCAAGATACTCGGGGTCGGGCGGGGTCTCGCCATTCTCCCGGTACTCCCGGTCCCGCGACCGTGTCCGGCGTCGCAGCGCGTCGGTGGGAATCTGGAGGTAGATGACGAGATCGGGCGGCACGACGTCGGCCAGCAGCAGATCGTAGAGCCGTTGGTAGATGAACAGCTCGTTGTCGTCCAGGTTCAGGTAGGCGTAGATCTTGTCCTTGTCGAACAGGTAGTCCGATACCGTCTGCTGGTTGAACAGGTTGGATTGGCGCAACCCGACCTGCTGGCGGTGACGGGCCAGCAGCGAGAACAGCTGGGCTTGGAACGCAGCGCCTGGGCGCCCCGCGCTGAAATCGGCAAGGAACGGGTTGTCGGTGTCATCGAGCACCACCTCCGCGTCGAGACGGGCACTCAGACGCGTCGCGAGCGTCGACTTCCCGACTCCGATCGGGCCTTCGATCGCGATATGGCGGAACTCCAACGTGTCGCGAGTATACCAGTCCGAGCAGGTGGTGCGCCCCGCCCGACTCGGGTGTGCGCGGCGGGCGGCCGCCTCGGCCCGTCCGGTGTCGCGTGATACCATGCGCCGACGCTAGACAGCTCCGGAGAGCGAGATCGTGGGATGTGAAGCGAGTTCTTGTGACATCGAGAGATGTCTCGCCGCCCGTGGTGCATGCGTGCGGCGTGTGCTGCTCGTCCTGTTCCTGGCGCTCCCCCTCACGCGGTGCGCCTCGGTGCCTCCTCCGGCGCCAACTCCGATCGTCGTCTCGTACGAGCAGAAGCTGGCCTGGATTCTGAGGCTCGAGGATCAGCGTCTCCTACGCGACCCGGCGCTGCCGGCGCCCCAGGACACCCCGCCGGTCGAGGGCGAGGACCCGGAAGCGCCCCCGGTCCCTGGTGGCGCTGCCACCTCCGGGGTCCGCAGCCTGCCGCAATCGGCGACGCCCGACTTGCTCCGTCTCATCGAGGACCCCAGCGCCGCGATCCGGCGACGGTCTGCGGTGGCGATCGGCCGGGTCCGCGTTGCCGATGGGGTTCCGGCGCTCGTGCGCGCACTGTCCGACCCGCAGATGGAGGTGCGGGAGATCGCCGCGTTCGGTCTGGGGCTGATCGGCGTCCCGGCGGCGGTGGAGCCGTTGGTCGAGGCGCTGCGGGATGTCTCACCGGTCGTCCAGGGACGGGCCGCGCAGGCGCTCGGCATGCTGGGGGCGCGGGGGACGATCGAGGCGATCCAGTCGATGGTCGCGATGCACGTGACCGAAGCCTATGCGGTCGACCCAGAGGAGCTCGGCTATCCGCTGACACCGCGCATCGAGGCGTTCAGGTCCGGGCTCTACGCGTTGGCGGCGCTCGGGTCCTACGACGCGCTCGCGGCGACGATCCTGACCGAGACGGGGGACCCCGTCCTGTGGTGGTGGCCCGTGGCCTACGCGCTGCGGCAGGTCGACGACCCCAGGGCCGTGGGCCCGCTGAGGACGCTGGCTGGCATCCAGGGCAGCATCGGGGTGGCGATCGCGGCCCGGGGGCTCGGCGCGCTCGGTGACTCCTCGGCATTACCGGTGCTGGTCGAGCTGATCGATCCAAGACGCCGGGACGCGCGGGTCGTTATCACCGCCGTGCGGGCGCTGGCCGAGCTCGGCGACGACAAGGCGACGCCGGCGTTGCGCCGCTTGCTTCAGACACCCGGCCTCGACCCGACGCTGCTGCTGGAGCTGGTCGGGGCGCTGGCGGCGGTCGGCGAACAGCACTCGACTGACGTCATGATCGAGCTGCTGTCACATCCGTGGCCGCCGCTGCGTGGCGCGGCCTTGCGCGGCTTGGCGCGCCTCGACGCCGATCTCTTCGTGCTGGCGCTCTCCGGGTTGCAGCCCGACTCTGAGTGGCAGGTCCGCGCCGATCTCGCGCATGCGCTGGCCTTCGTGGACCCGGATGTCGGCGCGTTCCGATTGACATTGATGCTCGAGGACGAGGACCGGCGCGTGATTCCCGCGGCCCTCCGATCTCTGGTGACGCTGCGGGCGCCGAACGCGGTTGGCGTGCTCCTGGCGCACCTGTCCGACGGCGATGTGGTGGTCCGCAAAACGGCTGCCACGCTGCTCGGAGAGCTGGAGGTGAGACAGGCGGTCGAGGCGCTGGCTAGCGCGTATCGGGACGCGGCGGGCGACCCGTCGTATCTGGCGCGGGCGGCCATTGTCGATGCGCTCGCCAGGATCGGCGGCCCCCGCGCGATCGAGACGTTGCGGGCGGCAGTGGACGACCCCGACTGGGCCGTCCGCGTGCGTGCGGCGCAGCATCTGGCGACGCGTGATCCGGCGAGCGATGCCGGTACGGCGATCCGACCGGCACCGTTGCGGTGGCCCGTCGAGGCGTATCGGTCGCTGGATCTCGTGACCCCGTCGGTCTCCCCCCACGTCTTCATCGACACCGACCGGGGCACCATCCAGATCGAGCTGGCGGTCAACGAAGCGCCGCTGACCGCCGACAACTTCATGCGTCTCGCCCGCTCCGGTTTCTACAACGGGTTGCTGGTGCATCGGGTCGTGCCCAACTACGTCGTGCAGATGGGCGACCCGCGTAGCGACAGCGAAGGCGGGCCAGGGTACACCGTTCGCGATGAGCTGAGCCCGTTGCCGTTTCTGCGGGGCACGGTCGGGATGGCGCTGGACTGGGCAGACACGGGTGGGAGCCAGTTCTTCATCACCAGCTCGCCGCAACCGCAGCTCGACGCCAGGTACACCGTGTTTGGGAAGGTGATCGCCGGCATGGAGGTGGTGGACCAGCTGCAGCGCGGTGACGTGATCCGGCTGATACGCGTGTGGGACGGCACAACCCCGGCTAGCGAGGCTCCGCCTCGCTAGCCGAGCTTTTCTCAGAGCCCCGCTACGCGGGGGACTAGACTCCTTGAACGGAGGCTGTCGTGGTGAGAGCGAAATCCACACGATCAAAACTTGACTCCATTGTCACGATACACGTCGTTCAAGGACTCTAGCCCGGCGCTCAGGAGGTCGACGTCGGTCCAGCGTACAAAAAAAAGGGGGCGATTGCGCGCCCCCTCTTTTCTAAATCGGGAAGACCTTAACGCTTCTTCCCACCCTTCTTGGCAGCCTTCTTCGCTACCTTCTTCACTACCTTCTTCACGGCCTTCTTGACAGCCTTCTTGACCGCCTTCTTCTTCGTCGCTTTCTTCTTCGCCATTCTTCCTCCTTGGCAGGTGGTCGCTCAGCAAGATTACCTGCACCGACTCATCATACAACAGGTGGTCTGAGCCCCCCACCCTCATACCAGATGTAGATTATGGATGAGAAAACGAGCGTGTCAAGCACAAATTGCGACAAATGTCAAAACACGCTCGTCCCGTCCGAGACATCCTATCGGCTGCTGATCCCGAAACCTGTAGCGCGGCGGAAGCAAGCTGTTGGGATCCGGACTCCCTCGTCGCGCCGTGCCATGGCCGGGTGCGGTATCGATCACGACCGCTCTCGGTGCGACGCGGGACCGTCACCGCGGGTTGCTGACCCCCGCGTAGCGGGGCCGTGAGAAAAGCTCGTCGAGCGCTAGCGGAGCGGAGCCAACCGGTCCGAGGCGGCGCTTCGCTAGAGCTAGCAGCCCGTGGTGAAAGTCCCACTGCATTCGGCTGGCGCTGCATCCGGTCTGGCGGCGTTGTTCCTCGGTCGAATACTGCCGGTATGCTCCCTCGTCTCGCCTTGCCAGGCCGGCGCTTCACCACCCTCGGTGCGACGCACGACTTTCACCACGGACTGCTAGAGGACACGCGTTCGGGACTGCTGCTTCTCGGCGTGACGCTCACACGCCAGGGCGATCAACCGGTCGAGCAACGCCGGATAGCTCAGCCCGCTGGCTGCCCACAACTTCGCGTACATGCTGATCGTGGTGAAGCCTGGGTGGGTGTTGATCTCGTTGACGAAGATGCGGCCGGTGTTCCGCTCGAGCAGCACGTCGACACGCGCCATGCCTGCGCCGTCGATGGCGCGGAACGCGGCGATCGTCAGCCGCTGGATCTCGTCGGTCTGTTCGGGTGTCAGCGCCGCGGGGATGACGATCTCCGAGCTGTCGTCGAGATACTTGGCCGCGTAGTCGTAGAAGTCGTGAGACGGGATGATCTCGCCCGGGACCGACACCTCGAGGTCGTTGTTGCCGAGCACGGCGCACTCGATCTCGCGGCACGGCGTCACGCCCTCCTCGACAACGATCTTCCGGTCGAACTCGGCCGCGAGGTCGATCGCGCTCGACAGCGTGTCGGGATCCGTCGCTCGTGAGATGCCCACGCTCGAACCGAGGTTGGCCGGTTTGACGAACAACGGGAACCGGAGCCGTCCGGTCAGCCTGGACACGATACCGGTCCGGTCCATCTGCCAGTCCCGTCGCAGCACGACGTCGTGCTGCACGATCGGCAACCCGCTCGCGGCGAACAGCACCTTCATGACCGCCTTGTCCATCCCGACAGCCGCGGCGAGGACACCGGCGCCGACATACGGGATGTCGGCGAGCTCGAGCAGACCTTGCAGGGTGCCGTCTTCTCCGTAGGGGCCGTGCACAATCGGGAAGATCAGGTCGAGCGTCAGGCTGGTGACGATCGCGTGACCCCTGTCGTCGGACCCGGGCTCTGCGCCGACCCGGCGTTCGACCGTGAGCATCGTCTCGTCACCGGGGTGTGCGACCAGATGCAGTTCCCGTGTGGAGCGCGCGGCGCGCTCAGGTTCGAGTCGGGCGCCCGCGATGGTGTCGGCGGCCGATGCCAGGGTCGGGGGATGTTCGGCGAGCGCCCAGCGGCCATCCTGCTCGATCCGGATCGGCACCGACTCGTAGCGCTCGCGGTCGAGATTGGCGAAGATTGCGGCCGCCGAGGCCAGCGACACCGCGTGCTCGCTCGAGCGACCGCCGTAGATGATGCCGATGCGGAGACGTCTCACCTGGAAATCTAGGCACGACGGGCCCGCTGTCTGGCCAGCCGGAGAAGGACACACGCTCTGAGGGCCCGACCACTCTGTAGTATACGTGAGTGCCCCGTCTCAGACGTTCGTCACCTCATTCCCGGGCGGGGCATCCCGCCTGGCTGCGTTGCTCCTCGGTCACAAATCCCCAATTTGCTCCCTCGTCGCGCCTTGCCAGCCGGGCGCCGCGCTCCGGGACTCAGGCAACGAACGTCTGAGACGGGACACTAATGCCCGAAGGTTTCGCGTTTCGTGTGACCCACCGCGACAGCGGTGCGCGTGCGGGCGAGCTCCGGACGCCGCACGGCCTCGTGCGGACACCGGCCTTCGCCCCGGTCGGCACCCGGGGGGCGGTCAAGGCGGTCACCCACCGCGACCTGATCGGCCTTGGCGCCGAGATGATCTTGGCCAATGCGTATCACCTGCATCTGCGTCCGGGCGCGCCGCTGATAGCGCGGGCCGGCGGTCTGCACCGCTTCATCGGCTGGGACCGGCCGATGCTGACCGACAGCGGGGGATACCAGGTGTTCAGCCTCGGGGGCCGGCGGCGGATCGATGACGACGGGGTGTCGTTCCGCTCCCACCTCGACGGCAGCCTGCAGCGGCTGACACCGGAGAGCGCCACCGACATCCAGGTCCGGCTCGGCGCCGATATCGCGATGGTGTTCGACGAGTGCACCAGCTATCCGGTGCCCGAGGAGCAGGCGCGGGAGTCGATGGAGCGGACGGTGCGGTGGGCGCGCCGGGGGCGGGAGCGGTTTCTGGCGATCGCCGCCGACCCGGACGCCCTCGACGGCGAGGTGACCAACCCCGGTCAGGCGCAGTTCGGGATCGTGCAAGGCAGCGTGTACAGCCGGTTGCGCGAGCAGAGCGCGCGGGACACCGTGGCGCTCGGATTCGAGGGGCTCGCCATCGGCGGGTTGAGCGTCGGCGAACCGGTCGAGGTGATGTACGACGTCGTGGCCGGCACGACGGCGATGCTGCCAGACGACCGCGTCCGGTATCTGATGGGGACTGGCATGCCGGACGATCTGGTCGAGTGTGTGGCCCGGGGCATCGACCTCTTCGACTGCGTGCTGCCCACACGCAATGCGCGTAACGGTCAGCTCTTCACGCGCGCGGGGCCGTTGTCGATCAAGCAGGCGCGGTTCGCCGAGGACCCGCGGCCCCCGGATCCGGACTGTCGGTGCTACACGTGCCGGCGCTTCTCGCGCGCCTACCTCCGGTATCTGTTCGTGGCCGGCGAGATGACGGCACGCACCCTCAACACACTGCATAACCTACACTTCTATCTTGACATGATGCGTCGAATGAGAGAGTCTATAATGTTAGGCTCGTTCGAGAAGTTCAGGCAACGATTCCACGAGACGTTCTCTCGACATCGACGACCCCCGCTCGACATCTTCCGACGGTGATATTGTGACGTCGGAGACACGGTGTGGTCGCTTCAGGGAAAGTGTCTGGCCCCCGCGTCGCGGGACTGTTGGACACGCCGCCTCGCCGAGGCTGCGCCGACCCGACGATCGTGTGGCCGATGTGAGACGCAGCGCGGTACCGTGTGACGTGCCTGGAAGATCGTCCGAGCCGATGACAGCGACCGGACGCGAGATGGCTCGCGGGCGGTCGTCTGCGCAGGACTCCTGATGTTTGGTGTCGATATGCCGACCCTCTTCGCGATGGGGGCCCCGTCCCAGGGGGGGTCGGGCCCCATCTGGGTGCAGTTTCTGCCGTTCGCGCTGATCCTGGCGATCTTCTATTTCATCATCCTGCTGCCGATGAAACGGCGGCAGAAGAAGGTCCAGGAATTCCGGGAGGCGCTGAAAGTGGGAGACAAGGTCATCATGACCAGCGGCATCTACGGCAGCATCACGAAGATCGACGAGCGATCGGTGCAGCTACAGGTCGCCGACAAGGTGCGGATCGAGGTCTCACGCGCGGCAGTCGGCGGGCTGCAGGGGCAGGACCCGGTGGTGCAGGATTCCGGGTCGATGTGACGCAATGGGCGGTGCGTTCCTGTCGCGCCGGCCGGACCCTCGTACGCCGCGGGTTTCATGGTCCGTGTCATACGTGCGGCCAGGCATCGAGGGCCCGCTGCACCAAGCTGCGGTCGTTCCGCCGTGCGCGAGGAGGGAGCACACCGGCAGTATTCGACCCGGCTGGGCAGACGCAGAACGCTGTCCCTGGCGGGATGCATCGGCGGACGAACATGGGAAGTCATTCTTGCGTGGGCCCGTAGAGTGCGGATGACAGAGTCATGGCGAAGAACCTGCGCTGGAAGGTGCTGTCGATCATCGGCGTGGTGCTGGTGGCCGTCTTTGCGGTCTACCCGCCGGAGGACCGGATCAATCTCGGTCTGGACCTGCGTGGCGGCGTGTATCTGGTGCTGCGGGTGGAGACCGATGACGCGTTGCGGGTCGAGACCGAGACCAACGCCGAGGCGCTGAGCGAGCAGGCCATTGTCGACGGCATCTCGCTGACCTCGGTCACCGCGGTCTCCCCGACCGAGATACGGATCGAGGGTGTGCCCCCCGACCGGGACCAGGAGTTCCGGCGGATCGCCGACGACCTGTTACAGGCGACCTACGACCCCGAGTCGGAGGCGGGTGGCGGCTACACGTACCGCATGCAGCCGGGTGTCGAGCGGAGGCTGCGAGAAGAGTCGGTGCGGCAGGCGCTGCAGACGATCGAGCGCCGTGTCAACGAGCTCGGTGTGGCTGAGCCGATCGTCAGGCGGCACGGCACGGGCGAGTCCGCCGACCAGATCGAGGTGCAGCTGCCGGGTGTCGAGGATGTCGCCGGCGCGAAGGAGATCATCCGTTCCACGGGGCTGCTCGAGATCAAGCTGGTCGAGGACGGACCGGCCCAGTCGCGCGAGATGCTGCTGCAAACGAGAAGCGGCGTCGTGCCGCCGGACATGGAGGTCGTGTTCGGTGCGAGCCAATCGTTTGGGGCCGGCACCACCGACTACTATCTGGTGCGGCGTGTGGCGCGGGTCACCGGCCGGGATCTGCGCACCGCCAGGCCGACGATCGACGAGTACAACCAGCCGGCGATCAGCTTCTCCTTCAACCGGGAAGGCGCACGCAAGTTCGCGGATTTCACCGGCGCAAATATCGGGCGCAGCCTGGCGGTCATCATGGACGACCGGGTCGAGTCGGTGGCGACGATCCAGGAGCGGATCTCCACCGAGGGCCGCATCACCGGCACCTTCTCGCAGCAGGAGGCCTCGGACCTGGCGCTGGTTCTCCGGTCGGGCGCCCTGCCCGCCTCGTTGACCTATCTCGAGGAGCGGACCGTCGGTCCGACCCTGGGCGCCGACTCGATCCGCGCCGGGGTCATCGCGTCGGCTGCGGGGCTGATCGTGGTGGCGCTGTTCATGCTGGGCTACTACCGCCTGTCCGGGATCAACGCGGTCGTGGCGGTGGCGCTGAACCTGCTGATCATGCTGGCGTGCATGGCCTACGTCGGGGCGGTGCTGACGCTGCCGGGTATCGCCGGGTTCATCCTGATCATCGGCATGGGGGTCGACTCCAACGTGCTGATCTTCGAGCGGATCAAAGAGGAGCTGGGTTCGGCCAGGGGGGTGCGCGCCGCCGTCTCGGCCGGGTTCGACCGGGTGTTCCTGACCATTATCGACACCCACATCTCGTCGCTCATCGCGGCGGCGTTCCTGTTCCAGTTCGGGTCGGGGCCGATCAAGGGCTTCGCGACGACCCTGTCCTTCGGCATCTTCGCGAACGTGTTCACGGCGGTGTTCGTGTCGCGCACGATGTTCGAGGTGGTGCTCTCGCGTCGCCGGGACGCGACACTGAGTATCTGATGTCCTGAGCAGACAGGAGGCAGCAGGAGCCGGATGGCTTCGCCCTCGTGCTCAGCCGCCTGCCGTCGGGAACGCCGTCGCGGAGACACCACGTGGCCGTGCGAACGACGTCAGTGACGGCTCCACTGGTATGCCCATTTTCAAGAACCCCAACTTCGACTTCCTCGAGTGGCGCTGGCCCGCTGTGGGTCTGTCGCTGCTGATCATCGTCGCGGGTGCCGTCGCGATGGCGATGCAGGGCGGGCTCGCGCTCGGCATCGACTTCGAGGGCGGCACGAGCATGATCGTGCAGTTCGACAACCCGACCATCGAGGATGCGGTGCGCGACGCCATCAGCGGGATCGCGGACGAGAACGTCGTCCAGCGTTTCGGCTCCGCCGACGCCAACCAGGTGCGGATCGTGCTGCCCCAGGGCGGGCCCGAAGAGGGCGCCAGTCTCGAGGCAGGGGCCAACGCCGTCCGCGCGGCGCTCGAGCAGAGCTCGGTCGGCGGGTTCTCCGTCATCGGCCAGGAGCTCGTCGGCCCGGTGATCGGCGAGGAGCTGCAGCGAAGCGGCGTCTACGCCTTCGTGTTCGCGATGGCCGGCATCCTGCTCTACATCGGGCTCCGGTTCCGCTTCAGCTTCGCGGTGGGCGCCATCATCGCCGTCGTGCACGACGTGCTCGTGACGCTCGCGATGCTCACCTTCGTCGGCTACGAGCTGTCCCTGAACGTCGTGGCCGCGATGCTGACGATCACCGGGTATTCGGTGAACGACTCGATCGTGGTGTTCGACCGGGTCCGGGAGAACCTCCGGCGCATGCGGCGGGACAATTTCGCCACGCTCGTCAACACCAGCATCAACCAGACCCTGAACCGCACAGTCATCACCTCCGGCACGACCCTGTTCGCGGTGCTGGCGCTGTTTCTGTTTGGCGGTGAGGTGCTGCGGGGCTTCGCCTT
>JADFPE010000237.1 GCA_022562495.1 Acidobacteriota bacterium | reverse complement strand
GCCGGTATTCTCCCTCGGCGCGCCTTGTCAGCCGGGCGCATCGCCATTCTCGGTGCGACGCGGGGTTTCACCACGGACTGCTAGGGACGAGAGTGGGTCGACCGCCGCCAGCCCCAACGTCGGTGATTTGCGTCAGCTCACCATCCGCACCACGTCGGTGCACCCGCTCCAGCGCGCCAGTCGGAGCGCCAGTCGGTCCCACAACCGGTCACCGAGCCGGAGGTCGGGCGCGCGCGCAAGAATCGCTTTGACGGTGTCCGTCTGGCACTGGCCGAGGGTGAAGTGGTCGAGGTCGCCGGTCCCGCCGACCGCCGCCGACAGCGCCGTGCCACCATTCGGAGTCTGCAGGCGCGGGTTCGCGCCCGCTGCGAGCAGCAGCTCGACCATGTCGGTGGCCCCGTAGCCGGCGGCCATGATGAGCGGAGTGGCACCCTTTCGGCTCCTCCCGTTCGGGTCGGCGCCCGCCTCGAGCAGGGCCTCGATGGCGCCCAGACGCGCGGCCGGGCTATGTGCGGATTGCCGCGTGTGGATGGCGTGCATCAGTGGTGTCCAGCCGTTCCCGCCGGTGGCCGGCGTGTTCGGGTCGGCACCGGCGGTGAGGAGCATGCGCAGGGTGTCAAGTCGGTCGTGACGCGCAGCCCAGATGACGGGGCGCCACGCGTTGGCGCCGGCCTCTTCCAGGTCGGTGCCCCGATCCAGCAACCTCCGGACCTCTGCCCGCTCACCCGATTCAACGGCTCGGGCGAGCGGGAAGCTCGGTTCCGCCCGGCAGGCCGTCATCGCCAACACTCCGAGGATCGCCAGCAAGAACGAGAGAGAACGTCGCATGAAACCTCCAAGCTCTGTGTACCAATATGTCCACGACGCTGCTCTACGACCGCCGGCAAGGCCGGCCGGAGGACAGTCCGACAGTCCGCGTGCGGTATTGGCCGGTATCTTCCCTGACCGTCGGATCACGAGCTGGTCGCGGCCATCCTGGCGACGCCTGTCAAGCAGCCCGAGAGTCGACGTACACGTCATTCGGCGAGTTCGCGAGCATGTGTCGGGTGACAACCGTCAGGATCAATCCTGCGCCGAGTATCGCCGCAGCACTGATGTGCGTCGGCCATGGCGCGTGGATCGCCAACCCGAACTGTTTAGCGGTCCACCGCCCGCCAGTCCCACCACTCCAGTTGGGCAACACGGTCTCATCGCGTGATTCTCTTTGTGAGGCGAACCTTGTCGTGCCACGCATGATCGTCAACAGACTCATCGTTGCCGTGTCGACCGAATCAGTGCCTCCATGCGGTCTAGATACCGTTCGAGCGCCCGGCGCCCGGTGGCCGTCAGCCGATACTCGGTGTGTGGCACCCGGCCGATAAATGACTTCGTGCAGGCGATGTAGCCGGCCTCTTCCAACTTGCGTGCATGCACGCTCACGTTGCCGTCGGTCGCCGCCAGCAGTGTCTTCAGGTCCGTGAAGCTCAGGGTATCGGTCACGGCAAGCGCGCTGAGGATCCCCAGCCGCACACGCTCGTGGACGAGACGCTCGAGACGCAACGCCGGTTCGGCCCGTGGTCCACGACCCCGCTCGCGCCCGGATGGTGATGCCGAGCCACGCGGTCGTGACGAACGATGCGCGGGTGTCCGAGTGTCCTGTGTCACGAATGTCTCACCTGTGTCTCGGGCGCCTAGCCGCCATGTCGTCGGGCAATGCGGATGCCAAACAGGATGTGCACCACGCCGAAACCGAAGGCCATGAACCAGTCGCCCCAGGCCGCCGGAGTGGCGAGCGCCGCGACGCCGATGACCATGAGACAGGCGCCCATGACCGGCACGATGCTGATGGACGCGGCGCCGCCGGCGGTCACGCTCGCGCCGTAGACCAGTAGCCAGATACCCGGGAGCCGGTCGGCGACGTCGGTCGACTGGAGAAACAGGGTCAGGATGGCGCCGGCCACGAGCGTGGGACAGAAGCTGAGCGCAAACCGGCGGGTCGGGCCGGACCACAAGGGCACCTGCAGCCGGGCGGCCTTGCGCGCGATGCTCCATCCAGCCACCGCGACCGCCACGACTGCGGTGCTCACCCAGACCGCCAGCCAGCGCCCGGAGGTGGACGTTTGTGCCGCGATCGTGGCGCCGAGCAACCCGATGCCGCCCACGACAATCTGGCCCACACCCGAGACCGCGGTGAAGGTGCCGGCACGCTCCATCGTCCGACGGATGAACCGCAACTGGTCCGCTGGGTCCGGCTGACGGGGCGACCGGCCAGCGCCGGCCCGTCGCCGCGCGACAAAAGGTGGCGACATGGGACACAGCATACCTCGATGCTATCTATGTTTCAAGAACTTTTTAATACAAAGTATAGAGCGGGTCCTGCAGCAGCAGCGGATGGACCGTCCGACCGGCGCATCGGCTGCGTCCCCGGCGCATCCGCTATACGGCATGGTCAAGTTGAGGCGGCAGCTGGCAGGGTAGGCCGACGCACAGCCACGCGCTGACCTACCACGCATGCCGACGTAAACCATGAACACGTCTAGCAGCCAGTGGTGACAGTCCCACTGCATTCGGCTGGCGCTGCATCCGCCCTGCCTGCGTTGTGTCTCGGTCGAATATTGCCGGTATGTTCCCTCGTCTCGCCTTGGCGGCTACATCGTAACGATCGACAGCTCCGATCGGGGTGGACCGCCCGAGGCTCGCTCCGATTGGTTCGTCGGTAAGGGGCCACACCTCCTTCGCGCCTCAGGGGCCTTGGACCCTGCCGCCTGACGACCGCAGCGGCTCGCAGCCTCCGCCGGCCAACAGCGACCGGGACAACTAGACGCGTCCGGCGCAGTGACCCATGTCAGGCAAGACAGGGGCAAGATCGAGTGCGAACCTTCGATCTCGCCCCCGTGTCGCGTTCGCGAGCGGGCAGCAAATCAGTTGCGAGGTCGGCGAGACAGAGGGGGCCGAGATGTCTCCAGAATGATCTGTCACCCCTGTCTCCGGGTCCTGGGGACGTGGCGTCCCCGCGGTGACGTTCGCGCCCTGAAGATCGACCATCGGACCAGCGTCACGGTCCGCCCCGCAGGGGATCAGTGCCGATCCGGAGCGGCTCCTCCTTCGGCAGGCAGAGCCATCGCGGCGAGGCCGTCGCGAAGCTGCACGATGATGTACTGCCTGCCCTCGTGCATCCAGCTCGACATCCCGTACCGCGTCAGGCCGGGAATCTCCACCGCCGCGAGCCGTTCCCCAGTCCGCTTGTCAATGGCGAACAGGTGTGGGGTGTCGTCGCTCGTCTGGCCTCCAGCCACGAGCATCGTCGGGGTGACCAGCATCGCGGCACTCCCGCCACGTCCGCGATTCACTTCGACGCCGTCGAGTCCCTGCACGAGCGGGTGATGTCTGATCCGGTCCTGCTGCGCCTGCCGGGCGTCCCCGTTCGGAGTCACCCACAGATGCTCACCCGTGTTCATGTCGATCGCCGTAATCCGCCCAACCGGACCCTTCCAGATCGGGAGCCCGTCAATGGTCGCCTCGATACTGCCACGCACGGTGGTCGCCACCGCGGCCCAGTCGGTGTGCGTCACTCCGGACTGGTCAAGCGCGTCGAGCGGTGAGTCCGTTCCGGCCAACACCTGCAACCTGAAGCAGCCACTCTGCGAGCTGACGAACATGATTCCCGAAACGGGATCAGCGACGGCCGGCCCTGTGATGTTGGTACCGCCCCCTCCTCCCGGGCAATTCCAGGCTGGTCCCGCCGGGTCATCCACGGTCCTGGGCGGGTTGAACACCGGGTTGAAGAGGTCGTTCTCTATTGCCACCTGACGCGCCCGCTCCCGAATCTCCGGGGTGTAGTCGATCAGGTGGTCCTCGGTTCGCCCCTGGAGGTCGTACGGCGCAGGCCGGGTCGGAAACGGCTGGGTCGCGGAGAGCTGCTCGCCCGGCACGTTGGACTGCGGGATAGGTCGCTCCTCGATGGGCCAGATCGGCTCACCCGTTTCGCGGTCGAGGGCATACAGGAAGGCCTGCTTCGTCGCCTGGAAGATCCCCTTGACCTCCCGCCCGTCGACGGTCACGTCCATCAGGACCGGCGCGGTGGGCGTGTCGTAGTTCCAGATGTCGTGGTGGACCATCTGGTAGTGCCACCGACGCTCGCCAGTGTCGGCATCGAGGGCGATGATGCTCGTGCTGAACAGGTTGTCGCCGGGGTGGTGACCGCCGTAGTAGTCGATCGTCGCACCGTTGGTCACGATGTAGACCAGGCCGAGCTCCGGGTCGGCCGACATGGGGGCCCAGGAGGACACATCGCCTATCCATTGCCAGGCGTCGTTCTCCCAGGTCTCGTGCCCCAGCTCACCCGGCCGCGGAATCACGTGGAACTTCCACTTGAGGTCGCCGGTCCGCGCGTCGTAGGCGAGGATGTCGCCCGGCACGTTCTCCACTCGCGTCTGTCGATAGCCTTGCTCCGCCGAGTTGCCGACCACTACCGTGTCGTTCACCACAATCGGCGGTGACGAGCTCGTGATGTAGCCGATCTCCTTGGGCATCCCGATGTTGGGGTCGTAGGGCCGATCCATGCTCGTCCACGGGGACCAGTCGGCGATCAGATCCTCCACCAGGTCCACCGTCCCGGTGGCGGGGAAGCCTGGCAGCGGCACCGGCCGGCCCCAGTCCTCGAGCGGTCGGCCGGTCTCGGCGTCGAGCGCGTGCAGGAAGAAGGCCGGAGACGTGATGAAGATCACCCCCCGGCCGTCGACCTCGGCGTAGGAAATGCCCTTGCCGTAGCCCTGACGCATCGAGTACTCGTAGCGATAGGTGTTCGGCTCGGAGAAGGCCCAGATCAGCTCGCCGGTCGCCGGGTCCAGGGCGACCACGTGGCGACGGTTGCCGGCGACGGTGATGAGCTTGCCATCGACGTAGGTGGGCGTGGCCCGCGCCGTGCTGGGGCCGAAGCTGGTCGCATTCCACTCCCATGCGATCTCCAGCTGCTCGAAATTCGAGGGATCGATCTGGTCGATCGGTGTGTAGCGGGTGTGCCAGGAATCGCCGCCCAGGTAGGTCCACTGACCGTCTCCGGTTCCGGGCCCCTGGGCGATCGCAGCCCCCGGCGCTGACAGACCGCCAGCCAGGGCCGTCACGAGTCCGAATACGATTGACGCTGTTCGAGTGGCCCTACGTCGTTCTTCGGCTCTCATTGCCTCTACTCCTGTGATCTGGTCCGCGCAATCCGAGTACCCGACCGCCCTGCCGGGCAGTCATGGTAGCAGCCACGACCGACGGATGCGAGCGTGCTGTCAACTTGACGAGCGGCTGACTGGCGACGGGACAGGGTCACCGATGCCAGCCGAATGATCTGTAACCCATGTGTCCGGAACGGACCTGAGGAATGTGGCGTCCCTAAGCAATCCCAGTTGGAAGCGCCTGCGTGGGTGGCTCCAGGACATGGATCTGCTCTGGAAAGCCGCTTGCATAGGAGATTCCGCCCTGTGTGGCGCTTCACCGGCAGGGGCAGCAGGGCAGATCCAGTCCGATTCAGCCATCGGGGATCGAAATCAGCCCATCCCGTGTGACAGTTGGAACCGCCTGTCAGGGCGGGGAATCTGGCGATGCGCCAGGTTCTAGCCAAGGGGTCCACAGAGGTGCGACTGACGATTTGACAGGCTAGCCAGCCGGACCTGGATGACACGCCGCACAAGATGGTGACGGCAGCGACGAAGGGCAGTCGCGGGCCTCGGGGCAGGCGGAGAAAGCCGGGAGAGTCTTGCTCGTGAGGCGGGGCAGCCTGTTCGGGGCGCACATGATTGGGCTTACCGAATGTCCGGAGATCAGGCCCGAGCCACCGCCGGATTTAACCCGCCAGCCTGTCAACCTAAGGCAGCCGTGTGCGTAAGCCACTGGATATATTCGTGTTACGGCGTTCTGACCCGGAGCCGATCACGCCAAGCTCCAGGACACCATCCTCAAGCTCGCCGCGGAAGTGCGCCACACGTCTCCTCCGGCGTGCAGACGCCGCCTATCCCGACGACCTCGACCAGGACGACCCAGAGGTCCAGCGGCAGGCCCGGAACATGCGCCGTGCCATGAACCGGTACGTGGGTCGCCCCGAGGATGGGACGCCAGGGTCATGAGCGGAGCGCCGCGGCGGTGGCGGCTGTGGGCAGCCCGTGCGGACGCGCCCGTGTGCACCCGCTCCAGGGCGGTTGACCTCTACCATCGGCGATCGGTGTGCAAACCCCCCCCTGCCCAGGTCCTGGACGACCTCCTGGGGTCCGAGCGACGTCCTGGAGCCCTTTCCCCGAGGTAGCGCAGTGCCCCCCCTGTGGATCAGCCGACGGCGACGCCGCAGTCGTGAGCGTGGCGACCGTATCGCGCCGACCCGGTTGTAGACCGTTGTTCCGACTCACCCTCAACACTCGATTTCAATACTGCCGTCCGTGACCCGCACTGGATACGACTTAACGCTCTCGGCAGCAGGTGGTCCCTGGACGTGACCATCGCGCACACAGAACCGGGCCCCGTGCCACGGGCAGGTCACGACGTCGTCTTCTAGCGTGCCGTCTGAGAGAGGCCCGCCACGATGGGTGCACGTGTCGTTGATGGCATAGCAGGTTCCACCAACGTTGAAGAGGGCGACCCGCTGGTCCCCGGCGGTGACCAACTTGGCCTGTCCGGGCTGCAGGTCATCGGTGTTCGCTACTTTGACATACGCCGCCATGACGTCCTCCTTGGAGAGTCTGTGGGTTCGATGCCTCTGATCTGCCAAAGCGCGTCGTCGCGCCCCGGCCCCATCCGCCGGCCAATCAGGATGCCGTGCGAGGTATGTTACACAGCGGGTTGAAGCGACGTCAAAGGCCCTGCGGACCCGCGACCTGCGATACGATTGTCGGCGCTCACGTGAAAGTGCACAAGTCTGGACGCGTGTCGTCGTGCGCCTGATCGTGCGGCAAGGGATGTTCATGATCGTCCCGGGCCTCCTCGTGGGGCTGGCGGGCGCAGTCGCGACCACCCGCTATCCGGAGAGCTTGCTGTTCGGCTTGACACCGCTCGATCCCGCGACACTCGGCGGCGTGGGCCTCGTGCTCGGCCAAGTGGCGCTCCTGGCCTGCTATCTGCCGGGCAGGCGGGCCACGCGGATCGATCCGGTCGTGGCGTTGCGCCCGCAATGACGTAAACTGAGACCTGTGAGTGATCATGTCTTCGCGGTTGCCGTCGACTGCGACGCCGGCACTCGAGGCGACGAGACGCCGCGCCATGTCACCCGTGCGGAGCGGAGCGTCGAGGTCCTGGCGGTCGCCGCCCAGTGGCGCACGCTGGACCACCGGCACTTCAGGGTCAGGA
>JADFPE010000236.1 GCA_022562495.1 Acidobacteriota bacterium | reverse complement strand
CGACTTCTGGATGAACCACTTCAGCATCCAGTTCGGCGACGATTACTTCGCGGCGCACTTCGAAGAGAGCGTCGTCCGCCCGCGGACGATGGGCAAGTTCGCAGACCTGGTGCTGGCGGTCGCCAAGCATCCCGGCATGCTCAACTACCTCGACAACTGGAAGAGCTCGGCGCCGGCGGATGTGGTCGCGGAGCGGCTGGCCGCGCTCGAGGCGACCCTCGGTCACGAGGCATTGTTGACGCTGCGCGCGCGGAAGCCGTTCTACGAGGACAACCAGGACCTGAACGAGAACTTCGCGCGCGAGCTGATGGAGCTACACACCATCGGTGTGGACGCCGGCTACACGCAAGACGACGTCATCGCGATGGCGAAGGTGCTCACCGGCTGGACGATCGTCCCCGGCGACAGCGTCAGCGCCAGGGAGAACGACGGCGTCTTCGGTTTCGATCCGATCATGCATGTCGACGGGGACAAGACGGTCTTCGGGTACACGGTCGCGTCGGGTGGCATCGAGGAAGGCGAGCAGGTCATCCGCATGCTCGCCACCCACCCGGCCGCGGCGCGCTTCATCGCGACCAAGCTCGCGCGGCGCTTCGTGACCGACGACCCGCCGGCCGCGCTGGTGGAGGCGGCGAGCCGCACCTTCGAGGAGACCGGCGGGGACATCCGCGAGGTGTTGCGGACGATCTTCTCGTCGCCCGAGTTCCTGTCGCCCGACTACCACCAGGCGAAGATCAAGAAGCCGCTGGAGCTGGTGTTCAGCGCCCTGCGGGCCGTCGACGCAAAGATCAACATGAACGCCGCGGGGCTGTGGCTGGTAGGCGGGGGGAATCAGCGAGGCGGTGGCCCGGTGGCGCGGATGGGCGAGCTCGTCTACTCCTACCCGGCCCCAGACGGCAACGCCGACGTGGCAGAGGCCTGGATCAACACCAACGCGCTGATGGAGCGGCTCCGCCTCGCCAATGCCGTGGCCGCGGGCGACCTCCGTGGCGGGGGGCAACGCCAGCAGATTGCGCTGCTCGAGTCGGTCGATCTCGATGCCGCCGAAACGCTGCTCGACCAGCTCGGGTTGCCGCGGCCGACCCCCGAGCAGATCGTCTTCATGCAGGAGGCGTTGAAGGAGGCGGCCGAACTGGAGCGCCAGAAAATGTTGGCCATGGCCGGCGACGAGACGAAAAAAATGATGGCACGCGGGTCCGCGGCGGGTGCCGCGGAGGAAGCGGAGCCTGCGGACCCACAGGTACTGGTCGTGGCGACGATGCTGGGGTCGCCCGACTTCCAGAAGCGATGAACGGTCGACGTGCGATCCGGATCCGACGTGACGTCGAAAGGGGACTGACATGATTGGTCGACGAGTGTTTCTGCGGGACGGCGCGATGTCCGTGGTCGGGCTGTCCATGGTTCCCGGGTTCCTCCAGCGCGCCGCGTTCGCCGCGGCGCCGGGCAGCGGCAACGGCAAGGTCCTGGTTGTGGTCTTCCAGCGCGGCGGCGCCGACGGCCTGAACATGGTCGTGCCCTTCGGCGAGAAGAGCTACTACGACTACCGGCCGAGCATCGCCCTCCAGCCGCCGGGCGAGCGTCAGGGCACGGCGCTCGACCTCGACGGTTTCTTCGGCCTCCATCCGGCGCTGCAGCCGTTGCTGCCGATCTACAAAACTGGCGACCTGGGCATCATCCACGCCGTGGGCTCTCCCGACACCGGGAACCGCTCGCACTTCGCGGCGCAGGACATCATGGAGTCGGCCGCTCCCGGTCGGGGGGCAGGGACCGGCTGGATCAACCGCCACTTCACGGCGAGCCCGGACCCCGACGCGACGGCGTTCCGCGGCACGGGGCTGGGCACGGTGTTGCCGAAAGCGCTGCGTGGTCCGGCGCCGGTGGTCGCCATGGGCAACGTCGAGACGTTCGGCATGGGCAAGGGGTCGATCTACGAGACCCTCTACAACGACGAGTCGAACGCCCTGTTGACCGGTGCGTCGCGCGACATGTTCGACGCCATCGATCTGCTGAAGGAGGCGAACCCGGCGCAATACACACCGGCAGCGGGCGTGCGATACGGCGGCGGCGGCAACCCAAACGCGGGCGGCGGATTCGGCGGCGCGATGATGCAGATCGCCCAGCTCATCAAGGCCGACATCGGCCTGGAAGTCGCCTTCGTCGACGTGCAGGGGTGGGACCACCACTCGAACGAAGAGGGGACCAATGGCAAAATGATGCAGAGCCTGCGGCCGTTCGGTCAGGCGCTGGCGGCCTTCTACAAGGACCTCGGCGACAAGATGGAGGACGTCGTCGTCTTGACCATGTCCGAGTTCGGACGCACGGCGCGCGAGAACGGCAACGGCGGCACCGATCACGGCCACGCCAACGTCATGTTCACGATGGGCGGTGGGGTGAAGGGTGGCAAGGTCTTCGGCGAGTGGCCCGGCCTCGCCACCGAACAGCTCAACGAGGACCGAGACCTGGCGCTGACCACCGATTTCCGCGACGTGTTCGCGGAGTTGCTGGACCGACACCTGGGTGCCACGAACCTGGGCGCGGTGTTCCCGAGATTCACGCCCGACCCGGCGCGCTACAAGGGTCTTATCTAGCAGTTCGCGCTGTCACCACGCTCTGCCGGCCGCCCCATGCCACCCGGGGCGGCGCGGCCGGGCTACGCCGAGCCGCAGCCCTCGGTGGTGAAGGACTCGGTTCCGGCGATCGCCTGGCCTGACCGGGTGTTTCCCGTAAGCGACGCCGAGGTGTCGCCGCAGCTGATGTGCGTCTGCGGCGCCCGGAACAGGAACAGCAGGTCGGTGTCGCCGTCCTGGTCGATATCCTCCCTCATCGAGCGGACCGGTGCGGCCTCGTCGCCGTTGGCGCCGAACCGGACGGTGCCGGGGTCCACGCTGGTGGCGTCGAACTCCGGGCTCGAGAGAATGGCCACGGGGATCATGCCCCCGCTGCGCGGGTCGATCACGGTGGGCTCGTCGCCCGGCTTGATGTCGATCGTCACGTCGATCGGCGCCTGCCGGGCACCTGGGAGCGCCAGCCCGAGGGTGCTCATGGCCACGATCAAGAGAACCGAAGTCCTGCTAGCGCGGACGGTCGATACCTGCATCTTCGCCTCCTTCGCTCTCCTCGAGAGCCCGGTCGGGTGATACGAGCACATCGCGTCTGCCAATTGCTTGCTCTAGCGTCGCTCCCGAGGTGATGCGATCGCGGTAGCGGACCGCGAACAGCTTCAGCTGCGGCAGCTCGTTCTGCAGCGAGTTGACCCAAATCGTTTCCAGATACATCAGGTCGCCGCGCACCGGCAGGAGCAGCGTGCTGCCGCGCATGACCTCGGAGGCGTGGCGGATCCACATGGTGACCTGCTGGTGGACCGGCCGGTCGTTGTCGATGTAGGCGTCGACCTGTTCCGGTCCCGGCACGAATTGGCCCTGCGGGATCTGCAGGCTGATGAGCCGGCCGTAGTTGCCGGGATCCTGGAGCGCGATGATCAGCGCCCTCAGGTTCCGGCTCGCCTCGGGGGTGAAGGGCATCAGCATGGCGTACTGCAGATCGCCTGGTGAGCCGATGTCCACACCTTCCGGAAGGTCGGCGGGATCGAGGAGCAGATTGTACCCCTCGTATGAAAACGTCATCTGGTCGGTGGTGCCGTAGCCACTGAGGCCGCGACCGAGCGATCCCAGCGTCTCGTCGGCGTCGTCCCACAGATCCTCGACGTTGTAGAACTCGATCGGGTGTTGCTGGTGGTAGCGCTTGTAGATGTCGTCGAACTGGATGTGGAACCACTGCAACGGGTAGGTGAGCTGCGCCTCCACCGGCGCGGGCATCTCGGGCGCGGCCTCGAAGAGGTCGGGGTAGATCGCGTCCCAGCTGTTCACGATCGGGTCATCGGCGACCTTGTAGAAATGCACCTCGCCGCTGTACGCGTCGAGCGTGACCTTGACCGAATCTTCGGCGTAGTTGATGCGTCGCTCCGGAAACGCCTCAACCGCTCGCTCGTCCGCCTTGTCGCCCAGCACCTCGCGGAACGAGTACGGATACTCGTTGCTGGTCGTCAGGCCGTTGATCATCCAGAGGACTTTCTTGTCGGCGATGAAGGCGTAGGGGTTGGAGTCGAGAAAGAGAAACGGCGCGATGCTGCTGACCCGCAGCATCGGAGTCCGGTGGATGTGGACGCGCGTCCGCCCCGTCTCGATGTAGCGGGAGAACAGGAACGCGGTGACGTCTCTGGTGTAGAGGGCGAAGACCGCTCGCTTGAACCACGAGTCCAGCACGATCCCGTCCCTCAGCTCCGCCGGGTAGACGAACTCGGCGCGCGCCTGGTCGGTGGCGTAGTCGAACTCCCGCAAGCCCCGGATGTTGGTCAGAATGTAGTCGTCCTTGGCGCCCTCCCCGAAGTAGATCCGCGGCTCGTGCTCGAACGCCGCGTGCTGGGTGCGCGGCGGCACGCCCGACGCCACGTAGACCGGCGATCCGGTTTCGTCCACCTCGTTTGCCGGGCTCATGACCAGACCCATGCCGTGCGTCAACAGCAGCGCCGCGGAGCCCCAGTACTGCAGCCACGCCTGCTGACCCACCATGGCGACCGAGGGCAGCTCGCGGACCGAGCTCACGTACATGCGTTTCTGTCCGTCGACCGAGTACCGCACCCCGTCGACTGACAGAAAGCCGTAGTAGGGGCGGAGCTGTTGCTGTTGCTCGAAGATCTGCAGCATCGGGCCGAAGACCATCGTCGAGTCGGAGACGGCGATGCGCTCGTAGTGCTGCACGTCCGGCGGCTCCTCGAGATAGCTGACCCAGCTCGGGAGAAACGGCGCGTTCTGGACCGTCTTGCTGGCGAGCAGATCCCGGGTCGACAGCGGCTCGTTGGGCAGCTCCCACGCGTGGACTTCAACGGCGTCGAGCCGGTAGCCGCGCACCGTCGCGTCGATGTGCCGCTGGATGTAGTCGAGCTGGATGTAGGGCTCGTTCGGCATCACGACGACGTGGTCCTTCACGGTCACACCGACGAAGAAGGCCAGCTCGGCGGCCAGGAGCGCGAGCCCGACCCGCACAGGGGTGCGAAGCGACGCGTGCGTCCTGTACACGCGGTGCAGCACGATCCCGACGGTGACCGCCAGGCCCAGCTCGACGACGCTCGACAGGTAGATCTGATTCAGTGTGGAGAACACGCCGTCCAGGTCGAGGTAGTCGGCGCCGGCGCGGACCCCCGAGGACTCGTTGTCTTTGAGCAACAGGCCGTAGCGGGCGAAGAACGTCTGCACGGCCAGCACAGTCCCAAAGCCATAGACGAGCGCCTGAACGTAGGGCGACGCGAACAAGCGCGCCGTGTCGCCGAACCGCCGCGTCGAATCCCCGAGCGCGCCGCGGGCCTCGAGCTCGCCGTAGCGCGCGAGCAACAGCGCCGCCGCCGCCAGCAGCAGCACGACCTCGAGGGCGACGAAGACCAAGCGGAGGGCCGGCAGCACGTAGACGTAGAAGCCGATGTCCTCCCCGAAAACGGGATCGACGGCGTCGAACGGCACGCCGTAGATGGCGAGCAAAAACTGCCCGTAGTGGCGGGCCATCAGCGCGCCGCCGATCAGTCCGACCCAGGCGCCGACGTGGAGCGCGGCCCGTTTCAGCTCCCCGCTGCAGGCGTGCAGCCGCGGCGGGAGGGCAATCGCCGCGAAGATGGCACCGCCGAAGCAGGCGAGGACGCTCGCCTGGGCGAACAAGTTGGTCCAGAAGATCGTCCGGTATCCGAGGCTCTGGTTGAACCAGAACTGCACCAGGATGTCGGGGACGGCGGCGAGGCCGAAGAACAGGAACGCCGCCCAGGTCCAGAATCGGCATGCCCTCCAGAGCAGCTCTGGCGCAGGGATGTGGGGTCGGGTCGTGGAGACGATGTCGGGGGGAGGGCGATTCCCCCCGGACGGTGTCGCTGTGGCTGCGGCGTTCATGAGGCCTGTGCCCCGCCCGCCGCCAGCCGCGCCACGGACTGATCGAAGAAGGTGCGCCACGTCTCGAGGATGCTCGGGGTGCGTGAGAGCCACAGCGCGCCCAGGAAGAAGACCAACGTCATGCCGTTGATGAGGAGCGAATCGAGAATCGTGACGGTCGTGGCCGTGAGGAAACCCTCGTCGAAGACGCGAAACATCAACACCGACGCCAGCTCGTAGATGCCCACGCTCGCGACCGTGTAGGGCACGACGCGGGCGAGGTTGGCCACCGCGATGACGATCGAGAAGTGCACCAACGTGATGTCCTGCATCAGGACGTGGCCCTCGAGGCTCGAGGAGAAGGCTTGCTTCATGAGCCAGTAGCCGAGGATCTCGAGGGCGAAGAGCCACAGCGACAACAGCGACATGGCCACCAGGAAGCGGGGCCCTTCGGCGAGCTCTCGCGTCGCGTGCATCAGGGCCCGGCCGTTGAGCGCCGCCCAGAGACGCGCGAGCACGCTCCGCCGAGTCCCTCCATCGGCCGACCGGCCCAGCGGTCGGGTCAGCGACACGACCGACACGACGATCACCGCGCCCCAGAAGAACGGCACCACTGCCCCCTCCCACCCCAGGTAGACGAAGCCGGCGGCGAGCGACGCGCTGACTAATAGTCGTATTCGCCAATGTTGTAATCGGCATCCTCGGGTAACCCCTGATTGCGTCGCCGTACACGCCCGGCGAATTCGTCGTAGTCCATCTCGCGAGCCGAGAAGGCCGCGAGCAGATCTTTGTACTCGTCAAATTTTTCCAGTGCTGACGGCAGCACTTCGGGAAGGTTGTCGTGGATGAAATGGATCAGCCGCGCGTCAGGCTCGTTGCCAAGACGGATGTCGTGATAGCCAAGCAATCGCTTGTGCTTGGCCTGCTCGGCGAGCGGACTGTCAGCGACCGGGAGGAGTTGGTTGTAGTTCTGGTGCACAACAACACCGCATATGCCCAACACGTGGAACGTGACCCACGGAAAACGTCGGGCGATCAGCACTGGGACAGCGTCGAGGACGGTGCACTTGTAAAGGAAGTCGATAATCTCCACGCGGTTCGGGTATAGCCATTCGCGGATGTTTTTCACTTCGATTCCCGCCCAGCCCGCCTCGGGGTGACGCACGAGAAAATCGAGTCGTTGATCGGTCGGGGTCTCCCTGATACCGATGTAGTTGGGTGGCTCTTCCTTCGAATAGAGCTGGCTATCGTCGTGGGCATCAAGATCGCGGCATCGACCGAAGAATTTCAGCGACGATTGAGTCTTGAGTGCTTTGAAAACAGCGATTTCGAGTGCTTGGCCCATGCGCGACGTAAGGGATCCGGCCTGGAGCGCCTGATGGATCGGCTCCTGTTC
>JADFPE010000235.1 GCA_022562495.1 Acidobacteriota bacterium | reverse complement strand
GCTCGAGGCGGGCGCCGACGTCGAGGCCCGGTCGAGGGTGCGCCCACGACTGATGTTCGATGTCACCACCAACGCCGGACAGTTCGACCAGGGGGTGATCGAGCAGCTCGGGGGGTTCACCCCGCTGCTGTTCGCCGCCCGGCACGGCGACGTCGAGTCCGCCCGGTTGCTGCTCGCCGCCGGCGCCGATGTCGATAACCCGGCAGCGAATGGGACGAGCCCGCTCGTCGTCGCGACGCATAGCGGCCACACGGCCTGTGCGGGCCTCCTGCTGGCCGAGGGTGCCGAGCCCGACGCCATCGGCGCCGGCTACACCGCGCTGCACGCGGCAGTGCTGCGGGGCGATCTGACGACGGTTGAAGCGCTGCTGGCCCGCGGCGCCGATCCGAACATGCGGCTCGAGAAGGGCACGCCGCTCAGACGGACCAGCGAGGACTGGACGCTGCGGGCGTCGTATGTCAGCGCGACGCCGTTCTGGCTCGCGGCCTCGTTCCGCGAGCCGGCGATCATGCGAGCGCTGGCTGCCGCCGGCGCCGACCCCACGTTGACCACGACCGAGCGCTGGCAGGGCGTCATCGAGCGGGCAGGCGGTGTGGGTCCGCCGCGCGTCGTGGGCGGATTCGTGACGCCCCTGATGGCGGCGTTGCGCGGGTCGAGTGACCGCGGGCGGTTCTTCTTGTTCAACCCCGACCGCGGGGTGGAAGAGCAGCGTGTGCTCGAGGCGGTCACGGTCGCGGTCGAGCTGGGCGCAGACCTCGAGGCCGCCGACTTCAGCGGCACGGCTGCGCTGCACGACGCGGCGTCGCGCAACTTGCCGTCGGTCGTGCGGTTTCTCGCCGACCGTGGCGCGGTCCTCGATGTCGAGAACGGGCGTGGCCGCACGCCGCTCCAGCTCGCGGTTGCCGCGTCGAGGCGGCCGAGCATCGTAAACGTCGGCCCGGAGCGGACCGGCGAGACCGCCGTCGACGTCCTGCGGGAGCTCGGGGCCACCGAGCCGGCGCGCTAGTCCCCAGGATGCTCGAACGAGTCCAACGGCGGGAGAGGACCGAGGGCTCCGGGTCGGGTGTGGGGCAACGCGTCACCCTTGCCTGGCAGGCCTGAAGGCCTGCGCCACACGAGCAGCTATAGGAGATGTCGTGATCGATAAACAGAGCAGACTGGGAAGACCGCGAGTGAACCCACTGGTGGTCGTCGTGGCGCTTGTCGCGGTTGCGGCAGTCGGGTGTGCCTCGCCGGCGACCGAACCGGCCGCGCCGGTGGACGACGCCGCCGCAGCGGAGGTGCCGGTGGACCCGACCGCGATCCGACCGTTCACCATCAATGTGCCCGAGGCGGTGCTCGACGATCTGCGGGCACGGCTCGGCCGGACCCGACTGCCGGATCAGCTCGATGGCGTCGGCTGGGACTACGGCACAGACCTCGACTATCTGACGGAGCTGATCGCCTACTGGCGCGACGAGTTCGACTGGCGGGAGCAGGAGCGGCGTCTGAACCAGTTCGATCAGTTCAAGACCCGCATCGATGATCTCGACATCCACTTCATTCACCAGCGCTCACCCGAAGCGGACGCGATCCCGCTGATCATCACGCACGGCTGGCCCGGCTCGATCGCCGAGTTCACCAAGATTATCGGACCGCTGACCGACCCGGTGGCCCACGGCGGCAACGCCGAGGACGCGTTCCACGTCGTGGCGCCGTCGATGCCCGGGTACGGTTTTTCGGACAAGCCGCGGTCACCGGGGTTCGGTCCGGAGCAGATCGCAGAGGTGAACGCCGCACTCATGGCGCGACTCGGCTATGAGCGATACGGCATCCAGGGCGGCGACTGGGGCAGCATCATCAGCAGCCGGCATGCGTTCAACCATCCGGAGCAGACGATCGGGTTGCACCTCAACATGCTGATCGGCGGACCGCCGCCCGGCGGCGACCCGACGGACGGCGTACCGCCGGAGGAGCTCGCGCGTTCGCAGGCGCGGCGGTCGTTCTACACCACGGCCGAGAGCGGCTACTCCCAGATTCAAGGCACCAAGCCGCAAACGCTTGGCTACGCGCTGAACGATTCGCCCGCGGGACAGGCGGCCTGGATCGTCGAAAAGTTCAGGGCCTGGTGCGATTGCAACGGCGACCCAGAATCGATCTTCACCAAGGACGAGATGCTGACCAACATCACCATCTACTGGGTGACGCAGACGGCGACGTCGTCGGCGCGGCTTTACTACGAGAGTAGCCGCGCACCGACCTCCGGGCCGATAGGGCGCATCGAGGTGCCGACCGGCGCGGCCATCTTCCCGTACGAGCTCTTCATCACGCCGCGCAAGTGGGCCGAGGCGTCGTACAACATCACGCACTGGACCGAGATGCCCCGGGGTGGTCATTTCGCCGCGATGGAGCAGCCGGAGCTCTTCGTCGAGGATCTCCGGACCTTCTTCAGACCGCTCCGGAGCGGCGAGTCCTGATGCGCGACGCCCTCCGACGGTCCGCGGGTGTCAGCGCGGTGCTGTCGGTCGTGGTGGTCGCGGCCGCGTGCACCCCGGCCGAAAACCTGGCGCTGGCGGACGACGCCACGGCGGAAGATGCCGGCACGACAGTGACGCTCCCGGCACCGACGTTGCATCACCTCCATATCAACGCGGTCGACCCGGCGCGGTCGCTCGAGTGGTGGCAAACCGTATGGCCGTCGGGGGAAACCACCACGGTGGCCGGGTTCCCCGCGTTTGCCGCCGACGGCGTCTATCATCTCTACACCGAGGTCGACACACCGGCGCCGGGCGGCTTCGACCCGGAGCTGCACCGGTCGGTGCCGCAGAGCGCGTTCTGGACCACCGGTCCCAGCACCGACGGGCAGGCGTTCTACGAGCGGCTCACGGCGCTGGACCCCGCCGGCGAGCGTTTCGCGTTTCTGCCGGTCTACACCGGTCCCGACGATGACGAGGGGGTTCCGCACTCCGGGCTCGCACCGTTCGGAGACCGGCTGTTGACCGTCGCCGAGCTCGAGGCGCTGGAGGGCACACCGCCCGAGCGTGGCCCCAACAGTCAGGATTTCGGGTACCTCGTCGACCCGGACGGCGTGCTGCTCGAGTTCAACGGCAACGCCAAGACCGACGACCTCTTCTACGGCCATCTGCACTTCTGGCACGAGGCGCCGTGGTGCGCGGTGAACTGGTATGTCGAGCATCTCGGTGCCGAGGGTACGGTGCGCGACCCGTGCGAGGTCGAGATTGGCCCGGTCAGCTATCCGACGTTCGTTCCGGCCGGTCAGCTCCGGCAGCCGATCGGAGTTGTGCGGCTGGCAAACGCCAGCCTGGCCTGGTATACACGGCAGTGTCGCGACGGACGATGCGGCGCGGATGGGGACCAGCCGCTCGTACCGTCCCGGGGACAGGTCGTGGATCATGTGGGGTTGACCTACCCGGATCTCGACACGGTTATCGCGCACCTCGAGGCGGCAGGGGTGCCGATTCTCGAGGGCCCGTATCCGTTCGGCGACGGCCGTGCCATCCTTATCGAGGACCTCGACGGACTCGCGCTGGAGCTGATCGAGAATCCGTAGCAAGGCCCTTCAGGGCCGTCGGATCGAGGCCCGGTAGCAAGGCCCTTCAGGGCCGCGGAGAACGTGAGCCATGCACTCAGACATCGACCGACTGATGACCGCGTATGAGCACGGGCAGGTCAGCCGGCGTATCTTCCTGGGCTCGCTCGCAGCGCTGGCGGCGGCCGGTTGCACACCCGACGGCGGTACACGCACGCCCGCGACCTCCACCGACGCACCGGCGCCTCCCGCACTTGCGCAGACGGCCCCTCCGATCCCGGTGCGGGCCATCAATCACATGACGCTCAGCGTGTCGGACCCGGCGCGTTCGCTGGAGTGGTATCAGGGGCTGTTCGGCATGCCGATCGCGGCGCGCCAGGCCGAGACGGTAGTGCTCCGGGTCGGGGACGGCCCCCAGTTCATGGCGCTGGGCGGCGGCGCGAGCGACAACCCACGCATTACCCACCTGTGTCTCGCGGTAGACAACTTCGATGACGAGCGGATCGTGCGGATCCTCGCCGAGAACGGTGTCGCGGCGTCGGGCGCATCCGGCCCGATGCAGTCGCGGGTCAGGATGCGCGGGGAAGAGTTCGGCGGTGCGCCGGAAGGCACACCGGAGCTCTACTTCGGAGACCCGGACGGGGTCGTCATCCAGCTCCAGGACTCGAGCTACTGCGGCGGGGCCGGGCTGCTGGGCGAGCGCTGTCTGACGACACCGGAGCCGGCGCCGAGCGCGGGGCTCCTCGCGGTGCGCGACTTCAACCACTTCACGATTTTCGTCACCGATCAGCAGCGGTCCATCCGGTTCTATCAGGGGCTGTTCGGCATGCCGGTCGATACCTACCAGGGCGCCCTGCCGGTGCTCAGGGTCGGGTCGGGCAACCAGTTCCTGGCGCTGGCGGGCGCCGGCGGTGGTCCCCAGGGGGCGATCATCCACCACGCCTGTCTGACCGTCGACGACTTCGACCCCGACCGGATCATCGGCGTGCTCGAGGACTACGGCGTCACGGCCCGAGGCGATGCGCAAGGCCCGGTCGGTCCGTTGACGTCCTATGTGACCATGCGGATGGAGAACCGCGGCGGCGCGCCGGGTGGCACACCGGAGCTGTATTTCACCGACCCGGACGGCATCCTGATCCAGCTCCAGGACGCGTCCTACTGCGGCGGGAACGGGTATCTCGGCGACGTGTGCGGTACCCCCGAGTCCCCGACCGGGCGCGTCTAGTACCTAGACGGGGCTACGCCCCGAACCCCTCGCGACGGCTTGCGGGGACCCCGTGGCCCCGCGCCGCCGCCGCGGGGCGCGCATGTGCGCGCCTTGGCTGGCAAGGCGCGACGAGGGAAAATACCGGCAGTATGTGACCGAGGAGCAACGCAGCCAGGCGGGATGCAGCGCCGGTCGAATGCAGGGGGACTTTCACCACGGGCTGCTAGTACCTAGACGGGGCTACGCCCCGAACCCCCCGCGACGGCTTGCGGGGACCCCGTGGCCCCGCGCCGCCGCCGCGGGGCGCGCATGTGCGCGCCTTGGCTGGCCTTTTCCGCAGCCTGCTGGGGATTCAGGTCCGTCAGGCCAGAGATGGGCTCGCGCGGGCGGGCAAGTCGCGGTGCGGCTCTCACAGCGCCGAGAGAGACCTATGGAGAGTAGCCGGTGGAGGCGCGTGCAACTTCGGCTCCGGTGGCTGGTCGGGGTGGCCGCTGCCCTGCTCGTCCTGACGACAACGGTCCGCACCGAAGACTGGCCCCAGTGGCGCGGCGCCGGCCGGCTGGGTGTGTGGACCGAGACCGGCATCCTCGATCGGTTTCCGGACGGCGGCCTCGAATTTGCCTGGCGGGTGCCGATCCGGTCCGGGTTCGCGGGACCGGCGGTCGCCGACGGACGAGTGTTCGTGCTCGACTACATGGAGACCCCAGGGACGCGGACCATGGAGGGTACCGAACGGCTCGTGTGTCTCGACGAGGAGACCGGCGAGACGCTCTGGACGCACGAGTGGCCCACTACCTATCGCATGCTGATGTCGACGTATGCGATCGGGCCGCGCGCCACCCCGACCGTCGACGGCGACCGTGTCTATGTGGTCGGGGCCACCGGCATGATCCTGTGTCTCGACACCGCCACCGGCGAGGTGGTCTGGCAGATCAACACCATGGAGGAGTACGGCACCTATGTGCCGGTCTGGGGCGTTGCCAGCTCGGCGCTCGTCGATGGCGACAAGGTCATCTGCATCGTCGGCGGCGAGCCGGGCGCCAAGGTCATGGCGTTCGACAAGCGCACCGGCACCGAGATCTGGCGGGCGTTGTCGTCCGACTGGGAGATGGGCTACGCGCAGCCGATCATCTACGAGGCGGGTGGCGCGCGTCAGCTCATCATCTGGCATCCGCAGGCGGTGACCGCCCTGAACCCGGAGACCGGCGAGACCTACTGGGAAGAGCCGTGGGACGCGCCGTCGGCGCTGACCATCGCCACGCCGGTCAGGAGCGGGCCCTACCTGTTCTTCACGCAGTTCTGGGCCGGGTCGATGATGATGCGGTTCGACGAGGACCGGCCGGCCGCCTCGGTCGTCTGGAAGCGCGGCGGGAAGAGCCCGCTTCCGGACGAGACCGATGCGCTTCACTCGCAGAACACGACGCCGATCATCATCGATGACTACATCTACGGTGTCGACAGCTACGGGGAGCTTCGCGGGCTGGACCTGCTGACCGGCGAGCGGGTGTGGACCAGCGACGAGATGACCGTGCAGTCGCGCTGGGGCGCCGCGTTCATGGTGAAAAACGGTGACCGGTTCTTCGTGAACAACGATGCCGGGTTTCTCATCATCGCGCAGTTCACACCCGAGGGCTACGTGGAGATCGACCGCACGCGGCTCATCGAGCCGACCACCAGTGTGGGCTTCGGCGCCCGGCGTAGCTTCGACCGCGCCGTCAACTGGTCCCATCCGGCCTATGCCAACCGGCACATCATCGCGCGGAACGACCACGAGATCGTCCGTGCCTCGCTGGCGAAGGACTCGTCCCGGCACTAGGTGTTCTCGGCGCGCGCCGGTCACCCGTCGTAGCAACGGCCCGCAGCCCCGCCGGGACCAGGTGATATGACACGTCTGCGCTGCATCGCGGCGGCCCTCCTCGTTGTCGCGTCGACCACCCCAGCATGGGCCGGGCAGGGCGAGCCGACGATCCTCCTCGAGGAGACGTTCGACGACAACGACCGGGGGTGGAAGGAACAGCAGACCTCCTGGATCCGGACCGGTGTCGAGGACGGCGTCTTCCGCATCACCACGCAGGTCAACCTGCAGCAGACCGTCGTACAGAATGTCGAGCTGCCCGCCACGGGAGACTTCGATGTCGAGTGCACGGTCGAGACCAGGCGGGGCAACCCCGAGTGGCCATTCGGTCTCGTCTGGGGATATCGGAACCCCGCCAATTTCCTCGAATACGTCATCTGGATGGACGGACGGTTCCGGATCACCCGCAACGCGTCGCTCGATACACAGTTCCTGGTGCCCGAGACAAAGACCGCCGATCTGCACACCGGGTTCGCCACCAACACGCTGAAGCTCTCGCGACGCGGCGAGCGGCTCCAGTTCTTCGTCAATGGTGCGCTGCAGGGGGAGATCTCGCTCACCGGACCGATCGGGCCCAGCGTTGGTTTCGTCGTCTGGAACCAGATCGAGGTCCGGTTCGACGATCTCGTCGTCACGAGTTACTAACGTTTCGTTCGGACGCTCCTCCTCCTCCTCCTCCGTCTGGAAGAGGGCCGGGCTGAGGGCCAAGGGCGCTCGGGCAGCGGTCATTCCCTCGGCGGCCGGCGCTCCGATCCTGTCGCAGAAGCTGCGCTGGCCTGGTCCTGGTTT
>JADFPE010000234.1 GCA_022562495.1 Acidobacteriota bacterium | reverse complement strand
TCCCTTCGACGTCCTGCCGCTCGATGTTGCGATAGACCTCCAGGATGTGCCGAAGGTCGCGGTTGCCCCCGTGGCAGGCGTACTCGAACATCGGACCCTCGGTGGCCATCATCGGAATCTCGGCGCTCCATGGCCGATCCCAGGTGGCCGGGTCCTCGACGGTGAACTCGTAGTGGATCCGGTCGTCGGAGACCCGGGTGAACCGCTCCACCACCTTGAGGTCGCGGCTCGATCCCTGCCACGCGGACCGGTCGTTGAAGTGACTGCTCTCGATGACCAGGGTGTCGCCCTCCCAGTGTCCGCGCGAGTCACCCGGATACTGGCGGATCTTCTCCGAGATGGGAAATCGTCCGTCGAGCGGGATGATCCGGGGCGGGTTGTTGTTCTGCTCGGTGAAGATCACCACGTGGTCCGGGGTCTGGAAGATCTGGTGGATGTCGTTGTATGACGGGTTTTGCAGCGGAGGCCCATTGTAGCCGTAGTAGATGCAGCGCTCGCTGAGCAGGCGCTGCTCGTACCCGTCGAAGGCTCCGCGGTCGCCACGCGCCGCGCGCCGCGTCTCGGCTCGCGCCTGGGCCTGTGCGTTGCGCGGCGGGATCCGCCCGTCGGGCGGGTCGGTGACCAGTGAGGTTCGCCGGGTCGACAACCCCTTGGGCACCCGCGTCGCTAGCCAGATGGCATTGTCGTAGTGGACGTAGCTCTCGTCGCGGTGGGTCTGATCGAGGACACGCCCGCGTTCCTCGGGGTCGGCGATGGTGATGACGTGGCGGGCCAGCGGGTCGGCACCGTCGACTGTGAGTTGCGCCTGGAGCTGGGCCCACTCCTCCTCGTGTAGAACGCCTGGTCGCCCAGGTACTCGTGGCGCTCCATCGACGTGAAGGTCTGGGTGGTCCAGTAGCCCCCCAGGTCGGGTTGGCCGCTCGGCAGGCGGGGCACCTCCCAGCCCGGGTCCGCGCCCGCGTCGCTCTGCGATTGACTCTGCCCGAATGCCAGCAGCGGCGCCAGCACGCCGACTGCCAGCACAGTGGCGACCGTTCGGAGACGATAGTGCGTGTCAGCCCTCCCTCGAGGCTGCCGTCGTTATCCGGAACACGCCCATGATTGCTCAGGACCGCGTCGTCCGCAACCCTGTCGGCCGCCGAACGGTGTCGTGAAGGAGGTAGGAGACAAGAAGTCGGAGGGTGCGACGCCGGATTTTCGACCGCCGATGCTAGGATTCAGTAGAGGGGAGACTGGTAGCTTCCCCCGGGGAGGGATCACATGTGTCATCGAGCCGTTGCGTTCGTGAGTGTCGGTATCGTGCTGGTGGCGCTCGTGTCGTCGGGGGCCGGGCTCGCGGCTGCTCAGGCGGTGACGACCGAATGGGGGCAACCGGACCTGCGGGGGATCTGGGACTTTCGCACCATCACGCCGTTGCAGCGGCCCGAGGAGCTGGGTGACCAGGCGTTCTTGACCGAGGAAGAGGCGGCGAACCTCGAACAGGAAGTCGTCGACCGCAACCAACGTCTGGCGGATCGCCCTGCCGAGTGGACGACAGCCGCCAACCAGGTGGACAGACGGGACGACGGGTCTCCCGGCTTTTACAACAACTTCTGGCTGGATCGGGGCACGAGCATCGTCGGGACGCGGCGCACTTCGTTGATCATCGATCCTCTGAACGGGCGGGTCCCCGACATGACTCCGGGCGGTCAGGCGCGGGCCGACGCCAGCCGGGACTACCGGCGGGACCATCCTGCGGATTCCTGGCTGGACCGGAGCACGTCGGATCGGTGTCTGCTGGGCTTCAACGCCGGTCCCCCCCTCAGTCCGGGCGGTTACAACCAGAATCTGCAGATCTTCCAGACGCCGGACCATGTCGTTCTGCTGACCGAGATGGTCCACACGGTGCGTGTCGTACCGCTCGACGGGCGTCCGCTACTCGGCGACGAGTTTCGCCTGTGGTCGGGCGATGCCCGGGGTCACTGGGAGGGCGACACCTTGGTCGTCGAGACCGCCAACTTCAACACCGACAGGCGATGGAGGAATACCATGCCGAGCCTGACGCTGGTCGAGCGGTTTACCCGAATTGACGCCGACACGCTCGAATACGAGTACACGGTGACCGACCCTGAGACGTGGACGCGGCCATGGACGGCGTCGATGCCGTTGCGGCGCACGGACGTGCCGATGTTCGAGTACGCCTGTCACGAAGGAAATCACAGCATGGACGGCATCCTGGCCGGGCAGCGCGCACTGGACAGGGCCGCGGCCGACGGCCGCTGATCCCAAAGCGCGCGTTGGGGACGGGTGTAGGTGGCTCTCTCGTCCGCTTCTACGGAGCGACCGCGTACTTCGTGAACGCTCCACCAGCAAAACGGAGAGAGTTGGGTCCCTCAGCGGCGAACACGTTGCCGTCTGCGTCGACCGCGACGCCTTCGCCGGCAGCGCCCTGGTAGGGCCGCGTGTCCGCGTCGAACGGCGGGATGTAGCCCGTGACGCGATCCTCATCCACGTGCCCGATGCGCACGCCGTTCACCCAGTTCGGATGGCTGGTCCCGCTCGACTCCGAGTCGATCGCGTACAGCATGTCGTCTGCGGTAATGAAGATGCCGCTGATGCGCCCATACGAGTAGCGGGAGTCGAGGTAGTTGCCGTCCTGGTCGAAGATCTCGATGCGATGGTTGCCGCGATCCGCGACGAAGAGGCGCCCCTGCGAATCAAACGCCAAGGCGTGGGGTGTGCGGAACTCGCCGTGTAGCGTCCCGATCTGTCCCCACTCCTTGATGAAGGTTCCGTCGGCCGAGAACTTCAGGATGCGGCCGGTCTGGCCAGACTCACGTCCCGCGGCTATCGCCTGTGTGGTAGTCATGTTCTGGCCGCCGTGTCCGTCGGCGACATAGATGCTGCCGTCCGGCCCGGTGATCACGTCGTTGGGCTGGTTCAGCTGGTTCGGGCCGCTCCCCGGCTGACCCGCCGTGCCGAGGCTCAGCAGCAGCTCACCCGTGGGGCTGAACTTGTGGACCTGATGCCCCTTGGTCCCCTCTTCGTTCCCCGCGAAGTCGGTCACCCATACGTTGCCGTCGGCATCCACGTGGATGCCGTGCGGTGTGACCATGACGCCTCCGCCGAAGTTCGCCAGCACCTCCCCGGTGTGGCGGTCAAACTTGAAGATCGGGTCGACGGGGTTGGAGTCGCAGTTGATTGACGCCCCGGCGCCGAAGGTGCCGGCGCCGCAGCGCTCGTACGCCCAGATCTGGCCGTCGTTCGGGTCGATGTCGATGCCGGCGGTCGAGCCCCACACTCGGCCTTCGGGCAGGTTGCCCCAATTCGCCATGACGGTCGAGGTCGGGTTCGGCAGACCCTCACCTGTGATCGTGTTGCCCGCGGGTGCCGCCTCAGCTATTTCGGTGGTTGCTGGTGCCTCGGACTCGGTGGCGCACCCACCAAGCACGAGAGCACCACAGGCCAACAACGTGGATATCAGGTTTCGTGACGATGGCATGGCGTTCCTCCCAGCGAACATGTGTTCAGTGTCTTCGTGTTCTCGGCTCCACCGCCCTACCCGATACCCCCTCGGCCGACGGTCGAATGATAGCCCGAAACGGGGCTCGATTCCAGAAGGTGGGGGCGATTACGGGGTGCCGCCTAGCCCGGGTGCATGAACTGTGGTTGGGTGGGGTCGTTCCAGGTTCGATGTGCGCATCACGTAGTCCGACACAATCGGGGCAAACAATACGGAGACGACCACGACGAGATTGATCAGTAGACGGATAGGCGCAGGGAGTCGCGTCCTGCCGCGCCGCCGCGTCAGACCTTGCGGCCGTCGATAAACAAGGTTGTCGACCGATCGTGACATCGCGCGCAGCCTAGCGCCCGCGATCTGCCGCCTTCCCTTTAGACGCACGAGCCGGTGCAGAAGGCGAAGGCTTGAGTCACCGTCCGAAACCGCGTAGATTTACCGCTGGACAGGAGCCCTCGACTCATGACAGTCAGCCCGACCACACGTCATCGCACCGCACGGCATTCACTGTGGTTACTGATGCTGGCGAGCCTCGCCGCGCAGCCGGTGCACGCGCAGGACGACTGGCCTGCCTGGGGACGCGACCCCGGCAACCAGCGCCACTCCCCGTTGACACAGATCGACACCAGCAACGTCTCGACCCTTGTGCCGGCGTGGCGGTACGAGATGGCGAAGGCGGGCGTGCCGTCACGGCCGAGCCAGTCGACCCCGCTCATGGTCGACGGCGTCCTGTATCTGTCGTTTCCGTACTACCGCGTGGTGGCACTGGAGCCAGAGACCGGTGATGTCATTTGGGATTACACGGCGCCCGGGGACTGGAACTCCCCGGAGCACCAGGTGCACTGGACGGGTGGTTCGATGCGGGGACTGGCGTACTGGAAAGGCGACGACGTCACGTCGCCGCAGATTGTGTTCGGTACCGAAGAGGGCGAGCTGATCTCGCTCGACGCGCAGACCGGCATCCCCAACGGCCGGTTCGGCAACGACGGCTACGTCGACCTGAAGACACCAGACGTGATGAACAACTTCCCGAACATGCACTACGGGATCTCGTCAGGAGTTGCCATTTACAAGCACCTGGTGTTCACCGGTGTCCACAACGCGGACGAGACGGGATCGAAGGGACCCGCGGGCGACGTGCGCGCGTGGAATCTGCGGACGGGCGAGCTCGTCTGGACGTTTCACACCGTACCCCGGCCCGGCGAGGTCGGGAACGAGACCTGGCTCAACGACTCCTGGCGCAACGTCAGCGGTGCCAACACCTGGAGCTTCTTCACCGTCGACGAGGAGCGCGGCATTCTGTATATGCCGCTCGGATCCGCCCATAACGATTTCTATGGCATCGACCGGCCCGGCGACAACCTCTTCGCGAACTCGATCGTGGCCGTTGATGCCCTGACGGGGGAGCTGAAGTGGTACTTCCAGGCCGTCCATCACGACCTGTGGGACCTAGACATGCCGGTGCCGCCGATCCTGTTCGACGTGGAGCGGGACGGCGCGACGATTCCGGCCGTCGGCATCATGACGAAGTATCCGGTGTTATTCATCTTTAACCGGGTCACGGGCGAGCCGCTCTACGAGATTGAGGAACGCCCTGTGCCCCAGGGAAATCTGCCTGGGGAGTACTACTCGCCGACGCAGCCGTTCCCGGTGAAGCCGCCGCCCTTCGGGCGCATCAGCTTCACGATGGACGACATCGCGACGGTGACGCCGGAACACGAGGCCGCGTGCCGCGAGCTGTTGATGGGCTTCGACGGTGGGCGCAACCGCGGCCCCTTCACTCCGCCGTCCCTGGAGGGCGCGCTCGTGTTTCCTTCAACTGGCGGCGGGACGGAGTTCACCGGCGGAACCTTCGATCCAAGTCTGGGGTACTACATCATCAACTACGCGGACACCGGACACATCAGTGAGCTCAGGAGAGTGGAGGACGATCCTGGTCGTCGTGGCTATGCGGGTCCTCCTGAGTCGCCCAGAACCTACTGGCACGTCGTCAACCGCTTGGCCGTCGACGGCTGGCCCTGCTGGCAGCCGCCCTGGTCGACGCTGACGGCCGTGGACGTGAACACGGGCGAGATCGCCTGGAAGATCCCGTTCGGAACGGTCGAAGGCGCACCCGCCGGCCTCGAGACCGGCGCCCCCAATTCTCAAAAGGGCGGACCGACCTCTACCGCAGGGGGAGTGCTCTTCATCGGGGGAGCCACCGATCGACGATTCCGCGCCTACGAGACGAAGACTGGGCGGGAGCTGTGGAGTGTCGAGACCGAGCAGCTGATCAGCGGCGCAAATCCGATCACCTACATGGGCAAGGATGGAAAGCAGTATGTGGCCGTGGCCGCGGGCACCACGCTGCTGACTTACACGCTGCCGTGACGCTCCTGAGGACGGCGAAGCACGAATAGGAGCGACCTGCCGGGAAAGGCATGCCGTCCCCAAGGGGTTCATTCAAGTCGGTACGGGTTGGCGGGCTGCTCCGACGGGCCGCGTAGCCGGACCTGCAAGCCGAGCTAACTCCACGAACATTCTGGACTTTCGCGCGCGAGTTCTCGCGATTGGAAGGCCGCGAGCTGCGGCTAATGGACCGCGCCTCTGATCCCGGACACGGTTCGGCCCGTCTACTCGTGTGATCGCGCGGTCCGCTGCTCCCGGCAGTCGCCTCCAGACGCACGTGCCCGCCGGTCGCCGTGGTCGGAAGAGCGGTCAGCATTCCGTGGTCATGCGGCCGCGTCGAGGGACGGGCACGTCTCGCACGACGCCGACCGGTGTGCTTCAGCGCGTGCCGTCAGGTCGACCGGCACCACGTCCCCTGTGCCGAAGTACATCTCGTCAGGCGTCTGTCCGCGAAACGCCGAATGCGGAAGCACCCGGTTGTGTTCGTCGACGTATAACTCCACCAGCCGACGGACGGTCGTGACGCTGTCGAGCGAGTGGAGGAAGCACCATTGATGTGTCAGGGAGCGCCACCACGCTTCGATCATGGAGTTCGAGAACTTCGGCTCCGTCAAGGCCAGCAGACGGCGCAGGACCCCGGCGTCACTGAGCTCATCGACCTGGGCGTTCACGTTCTCGACGCCCGCATCCGCCAGCACGACCGGGGCGGTGTCTGAGGGTGTCGCGCCCCGGCTGGCGTCGAGCAGCACAGCCACGTTGTTGACCGGGCCGAAGGTGTCGGCGACCCGCCACGCCAGAATCCGTCGCGAAAAGTTGTCGATCACCGCGTGCAGATAGGCGCGGGTCCCGTCGAGCAGACGGATGACGGGGTTAAGGTGGACCCCGTTGTCAAGACAGTTTTCCGGGCCGGATAAGTTAATGTCGTCTTCGTACGTGTGAACCTGGATGATGGCTGTGGGAATGTGGGAAGGTCGCGTCGTGCGAGCTTTCCACATTCCCATAGCCCGTGTTCGTCATTTCTTCGCCTCGACTCACGGCCCCTACGCGGCCTGGGCCTCGGCGTACACCGCCGCGGGCGTGCGATAGGCCAACGCCTGATGCGGCCGTTCCTGATTGTAGAAGGTGAAGTACCGGCCGAGCTGCGCGCGCGCGTCGGGCACCGAGACATAGTCCTTCAGATACACGTCTTCGTACTTGACCGAACGCCAGAGGCGCTCGACGAACACATTGTCCAAGGCCCGGCCGCGCCCATCCATGCTGATCTGCACGCCCGCCGTCCGCAACAGACCCGTGAACGTCGCGCTGGTGAACTGGCTCCCTTGGTCCGTATTGAAAATCGTCGGACGCCCAGTGGCCAACGCCCGCGCCAGCGTGTCTTCGCAGAACTGCCCGTCGACGGTGACCGACAGCTCCCACGCCAGCACATAGCGGCTGAACCAATCCAGGATGGCGACCAGGTACACGAACCCCGACCGGAGCCGAATGTACGTGATG
>JADFPE010000019.1 GCA_022562495.1 Acidobacteriota bacterium | reverse complement strand
GAGTATACAGCAGGGGATTGGGGGGGTCTGGACCGAGGGTTGGAGGCGGCTGGACTAACGATGCGCCAACGGAGACGTCGCGAAACTGGGGGTCGGCTCCCGGTCGATCACCTCCTGGTAGAACGCCTCGTAGCGAGGCACGATCTCGTTGGCGCAGAACCGCTGCAGGACCGCGGCCAGCGCGGCCTCACTGACGACCCGGTGACTCGCCGGGTCCGTCAGCATCGCGACCGCGCTCGCCGCCATGGCGTCGATGTCGTCGGGCGGGTGGAGGAACCCGGTGACCCCGTGGTCGATAATCTCGGGCAAGCCGCCCACCCGGGAGGCCACGACCGGCACCTGACACGCCATCGCCTCGAGTGCCGCCAGACCGAAACTCTCCCGTTCGGAGGGCAGCAGAAACAGATCGGACACCGAGAGCAGCGGCACGACCTCCTCCTGCTCGCCAAGTTGCTCCACCGCATCGGCGAGCCCCAGCTCGCGAGCTCGCCGGCCTGCCTTGTCCAGGTCCGGCCCATCGCCCACCAGCAGTAACCTCGAGGGCACCCGCTGCCGGATCCGGTCGAAGATGTCGATTACCGCCTCTGCCCGCTTCACCGGCCTGAAATTCGAGACGTGGATGACGAGCTTGGTCTCCGGGTCCTCACCGGTAAACCGGGCCCGCAGCACCGGATTCTCCGACCGATGGTGATAACTGCAGTCGAGGAAGTTCGGAATGACGCGGATGTCGGCCCGCACCGGCATCTCGCGGTAGGTGTCGTCACGCAGGCTCTCGGAGACCGCCGTCACCCCATCGGACTGGTCGATGCAGAACGCCGCGGTCTCGGAGTACGAGCTGTCACTGCCGATGAGCGTGACGTCGGTGCCGTGCAACGTGGTGATGACGTGCGGCACCTTCGTGCCGGGCCTGTTCGCCAGGATCTGTCGCGCCAGATACGCGGCGGCAGCATGCGGGATCGCGTAGTGAGCGTGGATGATGTCGAGCTGGTACTCGCGGCTGACCTGGACGATCTTGTTGGCCAGCGACAGCAGATACTGCGGCTCCCGGAACAGCGGGTATCCTGGCGTCTGGACCGCGTGGAAGGCGAGTCCGACGCGAAGGTTCGAGGCCCGGAACGGCATCTCCGTGCTGATCAGCCGAACCTGGTGCCCACGGTCGGCAAGCGCCTTGGCGAGCTCGGTCGCCACGATGCCGCTCCCACCAACCGATGCGTAGCAGACGATGCCGACGTTCATCAGGTTATTTCATCACGTCGAGCCGGACGATCGGTTCTCGGACGACGAACCCCTCAGCGAACGCCACACCTACTGAGACGCCGAACGCCGCGTCGCGGGTTTCGATCAGTTGTCGAAACCGTGGCGTCGTCAGTCGCGTCGACACGGCGTCCTCGGCCTCCGGGGCCAATTGACTGCGATGACAGTCGAGCCCGCGCCGCTTGGTGTCGTAGTCCTCGGAGACGTCCACGACAAACGAGGGCGGCACCGCGTCGTTGATGAAGTAGTAGCAGACCCAGTCGGGCCGCCAGGCGTCCCCGGCCGCGTCGTACTTTCGCAACCCGCTCTTGAACACCGCCGTCGTCAAGATCTGGCTCGCTGCCACGTGGTCCGGGTGGCGGTCCGCCCAGTGGGGAACGAGCACGGTCGCGGGGCGACAGCGGCGCACCAGCTCGACCGCGCTCCTGACCTGTTCGGCCCCCCCGATCTCGCCATCCGGCCACTGGAGGTTCTCGCGCCACGCGACGCCCAGCACGGCCGCCCCCGCGCTGGCCTCCGCCAGCCGGTCGTCGACCGTGCCGTTGCTCCCGAGCTCGCCGCGCGTCAGATCGCACAGACCGACCTGGTGTCCCAGCCGTACCTGTTTGGCAACGGTGCCCCCGACTCCTATCTCGATGTCGTCCGGGTGCGGCCCGAAGGCCAGCAGATCGACCCCCATGTCCCTCCCTCAGTGGCCCCGTTTGCCATGACGGTGGCCGTCGGGCACCGCTGCGTCCCGCAAGGCCCTGCGCTGGGCTGCTCGCTCAGCCGGGTCTACCTGCTACCGGCATGCTCCGTCGCCGCGCCTGGTCGAGGCCGAGCGCGGCGGCGATCTCGACCGCCCTCGGTGCAACGCGCGACGGCCACCACGGACTTCTAGACTACCGTGACCGGTCCGTCGCTTACACCTCGGGCGGCTGCCACGTGGATTCGGCTCGTGCGTTACAGATTTGTCGCTCGCGATCTAGGACGGCACGCTGCCCGCAGGCCGTCTCGATCTCCACGAAGGTCGGTAAGTGTCTTGTTCTCAGTCTCTTGGGTGGAATCGTGCCGGTCCCGCCCTCCTGGCAGCGGCCTTGCTCTGACCACGGGCATGACCACGTGTCTGCATCGCCGCCAGGCACGGCCGGACGAGACCGGGTTCTCGCTCGTCGAGCTGATGATCACGACCCTGCTGATCTCCACCGTGTTCGCCATCGCGATACCGGCCGGGAAGGCCGCGACCGCGCGACCCCCGAGCATGACGGACCGGTCCGCTATCTCGGGACCAATATCGATACCCTGACCGGCCCGGAGCTCGAGTTTGCGCCCGATGGCACCACCCGCGTGGTCGTGGGCGGCGTACCCCAGGCGATGGTGTCCGATGCCACCGTCCAGATCACCAGAGATGGCGACACAATGGAGATTTCAGTCAATGCGCTCGGACGAATCACGCTGGTCCAGTGAGCAAGGCTTCGGTCTGGTCGAAACGCTGGTCTCGGTCGGGTTGCTCACGGCCGTCTCGATCGGCGTCGCGCAGATGTTCGCCGTCGCCGCGCTGGCCAACCACAACGCCAGGGACCGGACCTCGACCTCGATCCTGGCGGTCGAGAAGATGGAGCAACTGCGCTCGCTCACCTGGGGCATCGAGACCCAGCCGGGCGGTGACATCGGGCTGCCGGTGTCGGACTGGGTGACCGACATCAGCGTCGAACCGCCCATCACCGGGGGTCCGGGACTGTTGCCGTCGCCGGGCGGCACGCTGGAGACCAACATCCCGTACTACGTCGACTATCTGGGTCCGGACGGACAGTGGCTGGGCACCGGCGGCTCGCCGCCACCAGGGACCGTGTATATCCGCCGGTGGTCGGTCGATCCGCTACCGACCAGCCCGAACGAAACGCTGGTGCTGCAGGTGCTGGCGACGACGCTCAAACAAGAGCTGCAACGCGCCTCGTCGGGCGCGACCGGTCCCCGCGGCCGGCTCCCAGCCGACAGCTGGCTGGTCAGTGTCAAGACACGAAAAGCGGTGTGACGATGGGCACGAGAGGAACGAACCCGACGGACGCGTCGGCCGCCGCGGGACAGGCGGGGTTCAGCGTGATCGAAATGATGATCTCGATGGGGATCATGGTCGCGGTCACCGGCGCGATCTTCCAGATGGTGTCCAGCGGGCAAAGCGCCTTTCGCACCCAGCCGGAGGTCGCCGACGTCCATCAGCGGCTCCGGATCGCCGCCGACATGATCTACAAGGATCTGCTGTCCGCCGGCGCCGGCCCGTATGTCGGTGCCAGCGCCGGCCCGATCTCCAACTTCCTGCCGGCGATTCGACCAGGGCGCTACGGCGCACTGGACCCGGACGCCGAACTGACCTTCGCGTCGGACCGGATCACCATCGTCTATGTGCCACGCACCCGGGTCCAGACCACGTTGGCCGTCGATATGGGCGGTCCGACCGTGGATCTGCAGGTCGACACCACCGCAGGCGGGTGTCCGGCCGGTGGTCCGTGCGGGTTCGCGCCCGGCATGCGCGGGCTGATCTTCGACACGACAGCCGTGGGGGCAGGCTACGACCTGTTCACGGCGACCACCGTCAACGTCACCCAGGTAGGACACGGCGGGTCGAATCCGGCTTTCTCGAAGAGCTACCTGGCCAATGTCTCACGTGTGGTCGAGGTAAAGCAACCTGTCTACTACCTCGACGCGGCAAACAACCAGCTGCGCCACTACGACGGCTACGAGACCGACCTGCCGCTGGTCGACGACGTCGTCGGGCTGACGTTCACCTACTTCGCCAACCCGGACCCGAACAACGCGCCGAAGCCGCCGACCGGACTGGGCAACTGCGTCTACGCGGCGGGAGACCCGCCAGCCCCGTTGCTGGCCAACCTCGGCACCAGCACCTTGACGGCGCTGACGTCGTCCCAGCTGACTGACGGTCCGGTCTGTGGGATGGCACCCAACCAGTTCGACGGCGATCTGCTGCGCGTGCAGAAGATCGGGGTGACCATCCGTGTCCAGGTGGCCCGTGAGGCCCTGCGGGGTGACGACCCGCTGCAGTTCGCCAATCTCGGGACGGCCACGCGCGGCAGCGCCTGGGTCCCCGACTACACCATGCGGTTCCAGGTGACGCCGCGCAACCTCAATCTCCTCCGATGAGGACTCAATGGCCCGTTTCATGAGTACGCCGGCACTCGGCCGCCGATGCATCCCACCACGTGGGCTGAGCTGCTCGCGAGCGGGGTCGACTACGACCGGAAGGCTCCCGCCTCGCGCCGTGGGCGGGCGGGTGCCTCGACACCTTCGGTCCGTCGCCGTACTGCAGACACGGACCACGACGCCGTCCATGCCTTCGATGACCCCGCGGATGCACGCCTGGTCGAGCGAGCGCGGCGCGTCGCTGGTGATCGCCCTGCTGGCGGTGATGATGCTGACCGCACTGGGCGCGGCGCTGGTGCTGACCACCACCACCGAGACGATGCTGACGTACAACTTCCAGACCGGGCAGCAGACCCTCTATGCCGCCGATGCCGGCCTGGAGCGGTCGGTGCAGGACCTGATCCGCGAGCCGAACTGGAGCGGCGTCCTCGCTGGCACGAGGACCTCAGGCTTCGCGGACGACCCGCCCCACCTGTTGCCGGACGGGACCTCGGTCGACCTGGCGGCGCTGACGACGGCGCTCCAGAGTGACACTGACATGTTCTATGGGGTCGCGAACCTGAACCGGCCGGTCTGGCAGCTCTACGCGCACGGCCCGATGTCGTCGCTGTTGCCCGCCGGCCAGATACTGGCGCAGGGGTACGTCGTGGTCTGGGTGGGCGACGACCCCGGTGAAAGCGACGGCAACCCGGCGCTCGACGGGAACGGCACCCTGCTGGTGCATGCCGAAGCGTTCGGCGAAGGTGGCAGCCACAAGGTGGTGGAGGCCTCCGCCGTCCGCACGGCAACCACCAGTCTCGAGAGCGGCTACGTCGCGCAACGGGGCCAGGACGAGCAGAACCGCCGGGCGCGCAAGGAAGCGGTCCAGACGCCCGGGGCGGATCTGACCGAATTGGTCATGTCCCTGAAGACGGGCGGCATCTCATAGGCGCATCATGAACCGAAAAGTTCTGTCAGGTCTGGTGTTCGTCAGCGCGTTCAGCATCGTGCTCGGCGTGCTGGGTTCGCACCCGGACATCCTCTACGGAAAGGGCAAGAAAGAGCCCTGGTTCTCCGAACAGCTCGACCAGCTGCGGTTCCTGAAGCGGTTCCAGGACGCGCGCGACCTCGGGACCGGCAAGAGGGCCAAGAAGAAATTCGTGCCGATCGCGGGCGCCGACCCCCCGGTCGGGCCGAATGTGATCCTGGCGGTCGACACGTCGCTGCGGATGCAATTCGATGAGAACGGCCACTACTACGACCTCGGGGTCTGGCCACGTGCGGACGACCCGACGGTCGCGGACGATCTGGGCGTCTCGGCGCTGGCGACCAACTACCGGCGACGCTACGACGCCCTGATCGACGACGACAGTGGCGGGTCCTTCAAGGTGCAGGCGGACCGCATCACGGTCGTCGACGATCAGGCGGCGGACTATGCCGACTTCTTCGACCCGACCCGGCTGAGCATCGCGCGCGAGGGGCTGGCGCAGGTCGTCGACGAGAACGACAACGTCGCCCGGTTCGGACTGATGCGCTCGCGCTACGGCAACGGTGCGGTCTTACCGGCCGTCGGGAACAACAATCCGGCCAGACTGATGACCCCGCCACAGGACGACCTCCAGGGGGAGGTCTCGGGCGAGAGCAAGAAATGGAAGGTCACCGTCGCGTTCACGACGACCGACAACATCGCCGCCTCGGCCGACGGGACCGAGGTGCTCATCGACGCGGACGTCCTGAACTCGTCAGCCACGGTGTACGCCGCGCTGCTGCTTGGCCCCGATGAAGTCGGGGGGCTGCTCCCGGCCGGCAACGCGTATGACGACTCGACCGATTCCCCGATCGGCGAGCTGCTGGTGGATGCGCGGGCCGAGGCGGTGCGCTTGATGGGAGCCGACCTCGACCTCTACCGCGAGTGCCGCAACACCGCGGTCGTGCTGGTCGTCGGCGGCGCGGGCGGCGCCGTCGACCCGGCGATCACCGCGTCCAGCTTTGCGGCGGTCAGCGCCGGCAGCGTGACCCACCGGGTGCCGATCTTCGTAGTCGCCATCAACCCGCCGGCGGCGGATGTGGCGACGCTGCAGGCGATCGCCACCAACAGCGGCGGCGCCTACTTCGAGGCCAGCAACGCCGTCGAGGTGGCGTATGCGGCCAACTATGCGGTGCAGGCGGTCCACGTGAACAGCGAGGATCTGGACCTCGGTCTGCCCGGCATCTTCCAGACCACGAGCCCCATCCTCGGGACCGTGGATCTGTCGAACGCTAGCGACATCGACGGGCTCCCGCTCCTGAACAGCGCGATCACGACGTCGGGTGGCGCGGTGATCACGCAGCGCGCCAACGTGATACTCACGTCCGGGTTCTCGCTGCCGGGGTTCCACGCCGACCTTCGCGCGTTCCGGGCCTATCGCCCCAAGCTGGATGCGACCAAGGCGCTCGGGTATCGGTTCATCCAGGACGGCACGCGGCTCTGGGTGGCGCACACGCCGGCTGTCGCCGAGCGCAACATCTACACCTACGTGCCGGGCACCGGGATGCTGCCGTTCACCACGGCCGCGTCGAGCGTGTCCACGCTGCGGGACTATCTGCGGATGGGGACCGACGCCGAGGCTGCCGAGCTCATCGGCTTCATCCGGAACCAGCCGCTGGGCGCCATCATCGGTTCGACACCGGCGCTCATCGACCCGCCGTCGCTGGTCGCGCCGGACGACGACTACGCCACCTTCGCCTCGCAGCGGGTGAACCGCCGCTCCCTCGCCTTCTATGGCGGCAACGATGGCATGGTCCACGCCATCGACGGTCGTCTCGGTGTGGAGGTCTGGGCCTTCATCCCCTTCAACCTCCTGCCGAAGCTGCGCACCCTGCAGGACGGCCAGCCGGTGGACGACTTCGCCTACTTCGTCGACAGCTCGCCGAAGGTGGCCGATGTGAAGGTGGCGGGGGTGTGGCGCACGATGCTGTTCATCGGTGAGGGCGCGGGGGGCACCTTCTACCACGCGCTGGACATCAGCGACGCCGGGATGGGCGTGGCGCCGGACTCCGACAGCGAGGCGGCGGTGGTCGCCGCGTTCAACGACGCGTCGGTCATCCCGTTCCAGTGGTCGTTTCCGTCCTACTCGTCGTTCGACCACACCATCGAGACGACGTTGACCCCGTTCGGCGATCTCGGCGCGAGCGCGACACAGATCGAGAAGACGGTCGGTCACACCTGGTCTGACCCGGCGGTCGGTCAGATCGAGGACGTGACCGGGCCCTACGTCATGATGACCGGCTCCGGTTTCTTGGACGAGACCATCGAGGCGCAGGGCGCCCGCGCCGGGGTGCGGGCCGGCACCACGTTCTATCTGCTCGACGTCGGGACGGGGTCCGTCCATGACAGCTACGACGTGGGGGACGAGGCTGGTAAGGGCCACTTCAAGAACGCGCTCCAGAGCGACCCGACGGCGACGGGGGAAACGGGCTCCCGGTTCGTCACGCAGGTGTTCTCCGGCGACACCGAGGGCAATCTCTGGCGGTTCAACATCACCGCGGCGGGCGGCACCGCCTCGCTCCAGGTCCCGGTGAAAAGCCACGACACCCAGCAGCAGCACCCGCTCTTTGCCTCGCTGGCGCTGGTGAACGTGGGCGGACCGGTCCAGTACATCTTCCTCGCGACCGGGATGGACAGCATGGAGCCGTCGATGAAGATGGTCATGTTCCACATGGTCGGGCTCAAAGACGACGCGAGCCAGGACAAGTCCTCCGTGCGCGAGTTCGTCTACGACATGGACCGGCAGACGGCGGTCAACGGAGACGAACGACCGACGTCGGCCCCGGCGGTCGCCGGTGACGTGGTGTTCTACACGACCACCACCGAGTTCCCGAACGACCCGTGCCGCTGCCACGAGAGCTCGCTCTACGCGCTGACGTATGACGGGAACGTGGCTTACGGCGCCGGCACTGGCGGCGTCGCGAGCAACAAGGGGAAGGCCAAGGGAAAGCAGTCCATCGAGGAGATCACCACCTGGGACGGCCGAGCCACGGCGCCGTTCATCGCCGACCAGCATCTGTACTTCGGTGTGGGCGACGAACTGCGGGTCTTCGGGGACGCGGAGGACTTCAACAACGGCGTGTCGGCACAGGGTGTGCGCGTGACGTCGTGGCGGGAGATCCGGTGATGCCCGAGCTCGTGAAGTGTCCCGGGTGTGGCATCAGGACGCGCGGCGGGCGCGACGTGTGTCCCCGCTGCAAGACCTCCCTCGCGGGCGCCCCGGTCTTCGAGACGACCAGGGCCATGCCCGCGCACCTGCATGGCACGCCCGAGCGCGAGCCCGATACCGAACCCGTGCAGCAGACCGACACGGATCCGCCGGAGTCGGACGAGCCCGCCGCACCGAAGAAGTCGGTCTTCGACACCGACATCAGCGAGCTGTTCCCGAAACGGCGCCGCTTCGGGGTCATCGACCTGCTGCTGGTGGCCGGCCTGATCGGGTGGCTGGTGGTGCTGAGCGACGTGCGCGTGTGGGTGAAAGACGGCGTGGTCTCGTTCGCGACCACCAGCGCGATGGCCGGGACGACCTGGGCGACGGTGCCGACCACACCCGAGACACTGCCGGTGCCGGTGGAGGACGACCGTGGAGCACCGCGCGCGGCGCTGCCGGAGACCGAGGCCCTACCCCCGGCGGTGCCGCTGCCGCCGGCGTCGGTCTCGATGGAGGCCGGCAACCAGCTGTTCGAGACCGGCGAGTTCCCGGCGGCCCTGGCACAGTTCGAGGCTGCGGTGGCGGTCGCGCCGGACGACGCGCAGGCCCGCAACAACCTGGGGCAGACACTGGTGCGGCTCGAACAGCGGAACGAGGCGTTGCCGCACTTCGAAGAAGCGGTGCGTCTGGACCCCGAACGCTGGGCCTACCACTTCAATCTGGCCCATACGCTCGGGGACCTCGGCTGGTGGAACAGAGCGGCCGCGCGGTATCGCCGGGCCGCCGAGCTGTTCCCCGAGGACTACGCCACCCGCTACAACCTGGGCCGCGCGCTCCACGAATGGGGCGACTACCGGGCGGCGGTTGTTGCCTATCTGGAGGCGATTGCCCTGGCGCCCGGAGAACCGACCTTCTACCTGTCACTCGCAGAGAGCTACGACGCGCTGGCCCGCCCCGCTGACGTCGTCACGGCATACGCCCGATACCTTGATCTGGAGCCGGCGTCGACCCAGGCGGACGAGATCCGGAGGCGGATGGACGCCCTGCAACGTCCCGCCAATGCCGGTCTCAGATCGGCCCGGAACCGGTAACGGCCGGGCCAGTCGCCTGCCGACGCTCGATCGACGACCTGGGGTGTTACACTCGTCTGTGTGCACCGCGAGCCGGGTTCAGAGTGCTGCTCTCCAAGGATGAGGACATGAAACCAGTCGTGCTCGGCTGTGTCGTCGGTCTCCTGCTGGCGCTGAGCAGCGCGCAGGTGGTCGCGCAACCGCTCGCTGAGATCGCGCGCCGGGAGAAACTCCGGCGCGAGGCGCTGGCGGCGAAGGCCGCGGCAGAGAACGTGTCGCTGAAGGTCTACACCAACGCCGACCTGCGGGGCGGCGGCCGGTTGACCACGAGCAGTGGCCAGACGTCGGCCCCCGCGGCGAGCGCGGAGGGTTCGGCCGCCACGCCAACGGCCGAGGGCACCCCGGAGACGGACGGTGCCGCCGCTGCGGCCACCGAGGACCAGTGGCGAAACCGGATCAACGCGGTACGACAGGCGCGGGACCGGGCGCAGCTCATGGTGGCGGCGCTGCAAAACCGCGTGGACGGGCTGTGGACGGAGTTCACCAGTCGCGACGACCCGGCGCAGCGCGCCGTCATCGAGCAGGACCGCCAGGCCGCGCTCGATGAGCTCGAGAACACCAGTGCCGAGATCGAGGACCTGACACAGCAGATCGCCGACATCCAGGAAGAGGCCAGACGGGCGAACGTGCCGCCAGGCTGGTTGCGGTAGTGCTGCACGACGCGCGGCGGCGCCGGCTCTGGACGGCCACATGCGCCTGCGCGTCAAGTCGCACATTGCGCGTGTCCGTGTCGGTGTTGTCGTCGTTCTGCAGAGCCCGTTCGAGGTCGACGGGATGGGTGTCGTGCCCCTCGATCAGGTTGGAGTAGTAGCAGTGCATCGCCCGCACGAGCGCGGATCATCGTCGCCGCCGTGGATTGACAAGTGGCTTCGCCCCTCTTCAAAATAGGAACGATGCTTCAACGCGCCGCGCGTGTGCTCCTCGTTGTAGCGCTCGTATCGGCCGGCGGATCGGCGCCATTCGCGCACATTCACCCGCAACGCCACCACCCCACTGCACCGCAGCCAGAAGCGGCTCGGGCACACAGCCACGCCGCACACCATCAGGGGCAGGGCGCTCACTGGCATCTGACCGGGCGTCAGGTGGCTGACAGACCTGGCACGACCGCGCTCGTCGGCGACCGGCATCGCCATGCTCCGGTCGCGGTCGTGACGGTTGGGGTCACGCGTCCCAGCGTCCGTGCTGGCGCGGCGCCCGCGCTGGCCGAAGGGTGGGAGGCCGGGATCGTGCCTGACGACCCCTCGGGCCGGCCTATGCCGGTCGCAGCGAATGCCCGTCCCAACCCGCCGCCACCTATGCTCCTCGCCGCACGCGCCCCACCCGTCTCACCTCGCGGTCCGTCCGCCGCGTAGTTTCCGAATCCCGTTCGCACGCAGGTTCCGCAACAGGATCCGTCCGTCAGCGCGTGATCCGTTTCACAGGTACGGTGATGCTCCGAGAGCGACCGTTGGGAGAGGACGACATGTGTCGATGGCGACCCCTGGGCTTGGCAATCGGTTTCTGTGGGCTCTTTGCGTGGAACGGGTCGGCGCAGACGCTCACCGAGACACAGGCGCTCACGCAGATGCGCATGGAGCATCCTCTGGTACGCGTGCTGCAGTTCCGGGTGCGCGAAGTGGAGGCCGCGGCGCGGGAGCGCGGCCTGCTCGCGAACCCGACGGTGAGCTACACAAGAGAAGACGCCGGTCTCGGCATCGACGATTTCCTGCTCGTGACACAGGAGCTGCCCATACGGGGACGACTGGGATTGCTCGGCGAAGCGGCCGAGCAGGCGGTCACCGCCGCAGAGGCTCGCGCCGACTCCGACCTGCTGGTGTTCGAAACACGGCTGCGCCTCGCGTTCGCCGACCTCCTGCTCGCGCAGGAGCGCACAGAGACGCTGAACACCGGCCTGTCGGAGCTGCACCGGTTGGTCGGCGTGCTGCGGGCGCGCGAAGAGGAAGGGGAAGGCTCACGGTTCGACCGGCTCCGCGCCGAGCGGGAGGTCGCCGACATCGACACCGACCTGGGTACCGTGGCGATCGATCGCCTGACAGCTCAGGCACGGCTCGCCTCCTTCTTTGCGCCGGGTCCGGATCCGGCTGGTTTGACGGCCGTCGGCCACGTGGCGGATGGCGCCACCGTTCCCGGTCTCGACCTGCTCATCGCACAGGCCATCGCCCGCCGGGCGGACTATCGCGCATTGACGCTCAGCGAAGCGCAGTGGGCAACCGAGCGACGCGCGGCGGAGCGGCTACGACTGCCGGGGGCGGCAGTGACCGCTGGACTGAAACGGACGGGCGCACCCTCCGCGCGCGAATCGGGCTACGTCGTGACGGCCACCGTGGCGGTCCCGCTCTTCAACCGGGGGCAGGCGCAGGTCGCTCGAGCGGAGGCCGCCCGCAGGAGAACAGACGCTGAACGCCAGGCGCTCCGTACCCGCATCGAGAGCGAGGTCCGCGTGGCGTATGCCGCGGCCGCGCGGTATCGCGAGCTGGCTGACCGCTATCGATCGAGCTCCGTCGACCGCGCGGCCGAATTGGCGGCGATCGCCACGGCGGCGTACGAAGAAGGCGAGTACGGCATTCTGGAACTGCTCGACGCCCATCGCGTCACGCTCGGCGCCAGGCTGCGCTTACTGGAGCTGTCCGCCGCCGCGCGGCGGGCTGCGATCGAGCTCGACAGAGCGATCGGGAGAGAGACAACGCCATGATCATGACGAGGAACACCGGTGTGCGGGCGGGGATTGGCGGTCTCGCATTCGTCCTCACGCTCGGCGCTCTCGCGTGCGGACGTCCCGCACCGGCTGTGACCGTGGCGATCGAGGCGCCACTGCCGGTCGTCGAGACGCGGTGGACCACTCGGAGCGAACTGTTCGTGGAATACCCGCCGCTCGTCGAAGGGGAGACGAGCCGGTTCGCGATTCATTTCACCGATCTCTCGACGTTCGAACCGCTCCGGGCCGGCCGTGCCACGGTCCGTTTGACGGGCGCTCGAGACCAGGAGTTCACGGTGGACACGCCGGGTCGTCCTGGGATATTCGGTGTGGACGTCACGCCGACCCAGGCCGGTCGCTACCGGCTCGAACTGGTGTTGGATGCGCCAGGCCTGATGGATCGGCACGATCTAGGTGAGGTGACGGTGCTGACGGCCGCGGACGCGGCGGCGCTCGCCGTGGCGGAGGAGCCGGAAGACGGGTCGATTCCGTTTCTGAAGGAACAGCAGTGGACGCTCGACTTTGCCACCTCACCCGCCGAGCGGCGCACGATGGGCGCAAGCCTCGTCCTGGCGGCCGAGATCGAGCCCCGGACCGGCGGTCAGGTCGACGTCACGACGCCGGTGGCCGGCCGGCTGGCCGGCGACCTACCCGCGCGCGCGGTCGGGTCGCACGTCGCCCGTGGGGAGACGCTCGCCGAGGTCATTCCTCACAGCGGGCACGGCGAGGACCGGCCGGGGCTCGAGCTCGACGTGGCCGAAGCGCGCGACGCCTTGGAGCTGGCCCGAGCCGAGCGTGCCCGCGTCGAGCGGTTGGTCGAGGTCGGCGCGTTGCCGACGCGCCGTCAGCTCGAGGCGCGCGTGGCGGAGCAGACGGCCGAGGCGCGCGTGACGGCGGCCGCAGCGCATCTGTCGCAGCTCGACTCGACGAGACGGGGTGAGGGCGAAGGCGCGCGCGACATCCGGTTCGTCCTGCGCGCGCCGATGAGCGGCGTCGTGGCCGAGTCGGATGCCACACCCGGCGCGAGCGTCGAGGAGGGGGCGCGGCTCTTCCGGATCGTCGCCCTCGACCGGGTGCACGTCGTCGGCGCGCTGCCGGAGGCGGCGTTGTCACGAGTGGACGAGCTGGTCGGCGCCGAACTGGAGGTGCCGGGGTTCGCCGCACCTGTGCCGCTCGACCGGTTGATCGCCGTTGGTCGCGTGCTCGATCCGGACACCCGGACCGTTCCGATCATCTACGAGCTCCGGGACCCGGACCGCCGGCTCGTCATCGGACAGGCGGTGACGCTGCGCGTCTTCGTGTCCGCGGCCACCGAGGCGGTCACGGTACCCGAGAGCGCCATCGTCGACGATGCGGGACAGCCGGTCGTCTTCGTCCAGGTGGCCGGCGAGCGCTTCGAGCGACGCGCGGTCGAGCTCGGGAATCGCGAGTCGGGTCTGGTGCAGATCGTCGGAGATGTCGTAGTGGGCGAGCGGGTCGTCGTTCGGGGTGCGCCGTTCATCCGGCTCGCCGCCCTCTCGCCGCAGGTCCCGGCGCACGGGCACGCGCACTAGGCCGTTATGCGCCCGACACGCGAATCTTGTACTTGTTCGGGGCCGTCGCCGACGGCCAAGGCGCGCACATGCGCGCCTCGCGGGCGCGGAGTGGGGCCTTGGGGGTCCCCGCGCAGCACCCGCGGGGATTCGGGGCAGAGCCCCGACCGAAGAAGCCGCGCACGTGCGCGCCTCGCGGGCGCGGAGTGGGGCCTTGGGGTCCCCACGTAGCGCTCGCGGAGGTTCGGGGCGCAGCCCCGTCTAGATAGATGATTGACGGTCTTATTCAGTGGTCGTTGCGAAACCGTCTCGTCGTGCTCGCCGTGGCGGCCGCCTTCCTCGTCTGGGGCGGCTACGTGGCGACGCGGATGCCGGTCGACGTGTTGCCGGACCTCACCGCACCGACCGTGACGGTGCTGGTGGAGGGACACGGGATGGCGCCGACCGACATGGAAGCGCTCGTGACCTTCCCGATCGAGGCGGCGCTCAACGGCGGGTCCGGCGTGCGGCGGGTGCGCTCGGTCACCGCGGTCGGTATCGCGATCATCTGGGTGGACTTCGACTGGGGTGAGGACGTCTATCGTGCCCGGCAGACGGTGACGGAGAAGCTGGCGGCGGTCGTCGCCACGTTGCCGGACGACGTCGACCCACCGGTGCTGGCGCCGACCTCCTCGATCATGGGCGAGATCATGTTCGTCGCGCTCGAGTCCGACGACCACACGCCGCTCGAGCTGCGGACGACGGCTGAGGTCCTGGTGCGGCGGCGGCTGCTGGCAACGCCCGGCGTGTCGCAGGTCACGGTCATCGGCGGCGAGCGGCGGCAATTCGAGGTGCTGGTCGACCCGGAGCGGTTGGCCGATTACGGCGTGGCGCTGAGCGCGGTCGAGGCGGCGCTGCGAGGGGCGAATCGGAACACGTCGGCCGGCTTCCGGGTAGCCGGCGGGCAGGAGTACCTCATTCAGGGTGTCGGACGGTTGCGCGATCTCGACGCGGTCGGCGCAACCGTCATCGGCGTCCACGATACCCGACCGCTCCTCGTACGTGACGTGGCCGAGCTCCGGGTGGGCGCGGCGCTCAAACGGGGTGACGGGTCGCGCAACGGACAGCCGGCGGTGATCCTCGGTATTCAGCGCCAGCCCCACGTCAACACACTGGCGCTGACCCGTCAGCTCGAAACGGTGCTCGATGAGATCGGGACGGATCTGCCGGCGGGGATGCGGCTCGACTCGCGCCTGTTCCGACAGGCGGACTTCATCGAGCTCGCGCTCGCCAATCTGACGGACGCGCTGCGCGACGGGACCATTCTGGTCGTGCTCGTCACCTTCGTGTTCCTCGCCAACCTGCGCGCCGGCGCCATCACGCTGGTGGCGATTCCGCTGTCGCTGCTGGCCGCCGTCGTCGGTCTTCGTCTCGCGGGCCTGTCGATCAACAGCATGACCCTTGGCGGGATGGCCATCGCCATCGGCGCGCTCGTCGACGACGCCATCATCGATGTCGAGAACGTCACGCGGCGGCTCCGGGAGAACGCCGGTCTCCCGGCTGACGAGCGACGTCCGACGCTGGAGGTCGTCTACCTGGCCAGCCGGGAGATCCGCAGCTCCATCATCTTCGCGACCGCGGTCGTCATGCTGGTGTTCCTGCCGCTCTTCTTCCTCGCGGGGGTCGAGGGCAGACTGCTGCAGCCGCTCGGGTTCGCCTATCTCATCTCGCTGTTCGCGTCGCTGGTCGTCGCCCTCACGGTGACCCCGGCGCTGTGCTCCTATCTGCTCCCGGGCGTCCGGAGCATCCTCGAGGGGCGCGAGCCGGCGGTGGCGACCGCGTTGAAACGAGGCTACCAGCGGCTGTTGTCGCACGCGCTCCATCATTCGCGGGTGGTGATCGGCACAGCCGGTCTCCTGCTCGTCGGCACGCTGGCGACGATCCCGCTGATGGGGCGGGCCTTCCTGCCCGAGTTCAACGAAGGCGCCCTCGTCATCAGCGCGGTGACGCTGCCCGGCACCAGTCTGGCGGAGTCGAACGCGCTGGGCAGCGCCATCGAGCGGCTCCTGCTCGAGGTGCCAGAGGTGGTGGCGACCGCGCGCCGGACGGGACGGGCCGAGCTCGACGAACATGTCCAGGGGGTCGAGGCGGCCGAGATCGACGTGCGGCTCGAGCCCGGCGGGCGGCCCCGTGAGGTCGTGCTGCAGGAGATCCGGGATCGCCTGTCGCTGGTGCCCGGCACCACCATCACCATCGGCCAGCCGATCTCGCACCGGATCGATCACATGCTCTCGGGGTCGCGCGCGAACGTGGCGGTCAAGATTTTCGGTGACGACCTGGTCGTGCTGCGGGCGCTCGGGACCCAGGTCGTCTCGGCGATGCAAGGTATCACGGGTCTCGTCGACCTGGCGTTGGAGCCGCAGGCCGACATCCCAACCGTGCGCGTTATCTTCGACCGGGCCGCGCTCGCCCGGCACGGGCTGCCGGCCGGACAGGCGGCGTTGGCGCTGGAAACGGCGTTGCTGGGCCGGGAGGTCGGACAGATCATCGACGGCCAGATGGCGTTTCCGCTGATCCTGCGTTACATGCCGACCGACATGGCCGACCTCGACGCGCTGTGGCAGACGCGGGTCGACATGCCCGGAGGGGCCCGCGTGCCGCTCGGCAGCCTCGCCGACATCGTGGAGGACCGCGGACCGAACTTCATCGGTCGCGAGAACGTGCAACGGCGTATCGTCGTCACGTCGAACGTCGCGGGTCGTGATCTCGGGAGCGTCGTCACCGACATCCGCGAGCGGGTGGCGGCCGGCGTCACGCTGCCGGACGGGTACCGCATCGAGTACGGGGGGCAGTTCGAAGCCGAAGCCGAAGCCTCTCGTCTCCTGCTGGGTCTCGGCCTCGCCGCGGTCGCCGGTATCTTTCTCCTCTTGCTCAGCGCGTTCCACTCGGCGCGCGATGCGGCGATCGTGATGATCAACCTGCCCCTGGCGTTGATCGGCGGCGTGGTCGGAGTCTTCCTGGGCGGTGGCGTGCTGTCGATTGCCGCGTTGATCGGGTTCATCTCGCTGTTCGGCATCGCCACCCGCAACGGCATCATGCTGGTCTCGCACATCCGGCGCTTGCGCGAGGACGAAGGGGTCACCGATCCACGCGAGGCGGTGATCCAGGGCTCGGTCAACCGACTCGTCCCGATTTTGATGACCGCGCTGTCAACCGGGCTGGCGCTCATCCCGATCGCCCTCGGGGCTGGACAGCCGGGCAGCGAGATCCAGGCGCCACTCGCACTCGTGATCGTGTGCGGGTTGGTCTCGTCGACCGCGCTGAACATGTTCGTGGTGCCGGCGGTCTACTGGACCAGCGTGCGCCCGGCGGCGTGACCTCCGCTCTTAGGGCCCGGTGCAGGGGAAGCCTACGCTCGCACAGCTCGGTCGGCCGTCGCCTCGTTGCGGGTGGGTCTGTCGTACACCCAGGCGCCCGCGAGCGTCGCACGCAGGAACTCCGGCCGGCCGGCGAGCAAGCCGCCGACGACGAGGTGCACGATGTTGATGCGTGGCATGTCTCCTGCCTTCTGACTTCTGACTCCTGACTCCTGACCCCTTGGAGATTCTCTCCTACGGCATCCGCTTGCCGGAATACTCCAACATCTGGGCCGTGAGGTCCTGCGGATAGGAGATCGTCACGTCGGTGATCGCGCCGGTCGTGTCCAGCACCGGTTCGAGGCGCGGCTGGACGAAACCGCTGTAGGACGGCAGGCCGATCGCGTCAACCCGTTCGACCACCTCGTCACGCAGTGCCGGATCGAAGTGGATGCCGTAGGTCTCGAACAGCGTCCTGGCGGCGTCGTAGTCGCCCTCCGCCTTGATCCGCTGCACCTCACCCAGCAGCGTCGCGACCCCTTCGCGGAACACCCGCCAATTGACCATCACATAGAACGTCTTGCCGTCGCGCATCCGTGTCTCGATGGCGTCGGTGTTCGCCATCATCCAGTGGATAATCATCTGGCGGTTGCGCATGTGGTCTTCTGCGATCTGGGTCCCCTCGCGCACGCGACGCAGCTGGAGCAACGCGTTACGCGTATAGCCCTCGTATTCCGCGCGTACGATGTCCTCCTGGGCGTCCGCCGGCAGGACGCCCAGTTCAACCAGCTTCGGGTCCGGCAGAAAGTAGAGACCGACCAGATCCGCCCGTGCCTCCTCCAGCGCCGAGTACTGCTCCTTCAGGTCCGGCTGCGCATTGCCGCCCAGACGCTCGGCCAGCTTGCCCGAGGCGTGACCGATCACCTCGTGCATGTTGGTCGTCATCTCGCTCCCCAGGCTGCCCCACCGGCGCGACCGCTCCGCCTCGTCCGCGGTCCAGGTGAACTCCTGACGATAGTTGCGTGGCTGCGAGCGCTCGTACGCCTCGTTCACGTTCGAGAGCGAGATCGATTTGCTGCCGTGCCGCTCGCGCACCGATTGATCGTTCGGCAGGTTGATGCCGATCGGCGTCACCGGGCCCGAGTCGCCGGTCTCGATGACGACGTCGATGGCGTTCGCCGTGATGCCGGTCACACCCTCCTTGCGATACTTCGGGTCCCAGGGCATCCGGTCCTCGAACCACTGCGCGTTGGCCGCCAGCGTCCTGATGGCGCCCGTCTTCTCCGGGTTCACGTAGAAGACCAGCGCCTCCCACGCGCCTTTGACGCCGCGCGCGTCCATGTACACCTCGGTGAACCCATTGATCGTGTCGACGGTCGAGCTCCGGTCCTCGACCCACGCGATGTCATAGGCGCGCTGGTCAACCGGGGCACCGGTGCGGTAGTAGGCGATGTTGGCGCCGAGCGCTTTCGCCATCGGCTCGCTCGCATACGGGATCGCCGCGTCCAGATGCCGGATGATCTCGGAGATCTCGTCGCTGTACTTGCCCCCGACCTTGTAGACCTCCTCGACCAGCTCGCCGTCCACCTTCACCAGCCGGGACGTCAATGGGTACCGCTCCTCGAACCCATCGAGGTCCGCTATCGAGACACCCTTGTAGAGGTTGTTGGCGCTCGACAGCAGCAGGCCCTCGCCGGGGCCCGGTGTCTTGTTCGTGACGATCGGATCGACGTCCGGGTCGAAGAACAGCGGCGTCATGCGCTCCACCATCCGGGTCAGGGCTTCGCCGTCGTGCATGGGGAACGTCGCGCCCGCCCGGGCCGCCGCCGCGACCGCGGCGCCAAACGCCGCCGGTGTCGTCTCGACCAGGAACTTGCGCGCGGTCAAGTTGTTGAACGGACCGGTGTTGAGCCAGAACAGCTTCGTGTACGTGTGGATCGCGGCCAGTGTCTCGGGGTCGACGCCATCCGGATGGGTGATGATCTCCTCGAGCACCTCGCGCATCTCGAGGTTGTGCTCGTACCGCTGGTCGTAGTAGATGTCGCGGCCGGCCAACGCCGCCTGATAGAGATGCCAGACCAGGGTCTTCTCGCGCAGCGTCAGCGACTCGAACCCATCGGCATACAGCTGGACGATGGCGGCGTCGCCCACCTGCTCCAGCAGATAGGGCCGCGCCGCCGTATCCTGCGCCGCCGTTGCCGCCGGGGCCCCACCCGTCGCCGCCATCCCGAACGCCACAGCCAGCATTACGACTCCTCGATACCGCATCGATCCTCCCCGCGGACAGCCGACCTGACCCGTCCGATCCAGCGCAGCGCCACCTCACACCAGTCTCGGTGCCATGCAGGACTGTCACCACGGACTGCTCGACCTCTTCCCTGGCGACGAATACGTGTATTCCACGTTACGATGTCATACGAGGAAAGAGGCTCAGCAGCACCCTGTGTATCTTAACCCGTCAGGCTGGCGTCAGCTGGGCCGAAGGAGACTCGCCATGATCCGTGTTCGCCCCGTCTCCGCCGCGCGCGCGGCGCTCACTGCCTGTGCGGTGCTGCTGCTGCCCGGTTCCGGTCTGGCGCAGCAGCGGATGCTGACCATCGACGAGATTTACGACCCCGAGCAGCGTGTGGATTTCAGCGGCCAGACCCCGTCTGGGCTCACCTGGCTCAGCAACACACGCTATCTCCAGCGCGAGCGCGACCCGGCCAGCAAGACAACCGGGCTGCTCTCGGTCGACGCAGACACCGGCGCCGCCGAACTGCTGCTCGACATCGAGGCACTGGAGGCGGCGCTGGCCCGCCTCCCCGGCATGAGCGACTCGGCCGCCCGCCGGGCGGTCCGCGCTGGGCAGTTCGTCTGGAACCGGGACCATACCGCCATGGTCATGGACATCTCGAACGACCTGTACTACTTCGGCGTGAACGCACGCGACCCGGTCGGCGACCCACGGGTGCGGCGACTGACGCGCGACCCGGCCGAGGAGTCGATACCATCGTTCAGCCCGGACGGTACCCTCGTCGCATTCGTCCGCGACCACAACCTGCTGGTGGTCACCGTGGACCAGCGTCGCGAGTGGGCGCTGACGCGGGACGGCGACGCCGATCTGCTGAACGGCGAGCTCGACTGGGTCTATCAAGAGGAGATCTACGGACGAGGGAACTTCAAGGGCTATTGGTGGAGCCCCGACTCGTCGCGGCTCGCCTATCTCCAGACCGACGAGAGCCCGGTCAAGGCGTTCACCGTCATCGACCATCTCCCGTACCGGCTCGAGGTCGAGACCACCGACTACCCGAAGGCGGGCGACCTGAACCCGATCGTCCGGCTCGGGGTCATTCCGGCAGTCGGGGGCGAGACCGTCTGGGTCGACCTGGCCCACTACACACCGACCGACATGCTGGTGGTCTCGGTTACCTGGTCGCCGGACGGCGACAACGTGGTCTTCCAGATACAGAATCGCGAGCAGACCTGGCTCGACCTGAACACCGCCAACGCCGGCAGCGGCGCGACGACCCGGCTGTTCCAGGAGACGACCCCCGCCTGGGTCAATGTAAACGGCGACCCGACCTGGCTCGAGGATGGCACGTTTCTCTGGCTCAGCGAGCGGTCCGGCTGGAAGCACCTGTATCACTATGCGGCCGACGGCACCCTGATCGTGCAGGTCACCGACGGCGAGTGGGAGCTGCGCACCCTGCACGGTATCGACGAGGACACCGACTGGGTCTATTTCTCCGGCACCGAGCGCAGCCCGATCGGCAGCGACGTATATCGCGTCACGCTGGACGGCAACCAGCTGACCCGGCTCTCGGAGGTGGAGGGCACGCACCGCGCCCGCTTCAGCCCAGATTTCGCGCGGTATCTCGACACCTGGAGCGACATCGAGACCCCGCCGCAGGTGCGGGTGCACGCCGCCGACGGCACCGAGACCCGGGTCGTGACCGAAAACCGGGTCACTGCGCTGGCCGACTACCGACTGTCGACCCCGCAGTTCCTCCAGGTGACGGCACGCGACGGCTTCGTCATGGAAGCGATGATGATCACACCGCCCGACTTCGACCCGTCGCGGCGGTACCCGGTGTTCCAGCACACCTACGGCGGCCCGCACACGCAACAGGTCCGCAACGCCTGGGGCGGCAGCGCCACCATGTTCTACCAGCTGCTCGCGCAGCGCGGGATCATCGTGTGGGTGATGGACAACCGGACAGCCAGCGGCAAGGGCGCGGTGTCTGCCTGGCCGGTCTATCAGCACTTCGGCGAGCTGGAGCTCCGGGACATCGAGGACGGCGTCGCGTGGCTCAGACAGCAGCCCTACGTCGACGGCGCGCGTATCGGCATCGAGGGCTGGAGCTATGGCGGTTTCATGACGAGCTACGCACTGACCCACAGCGACAGCTTCGTGATGGGGATCGCCGGCGGAATGGTCAGCGACTGGCGCAACTACGACACCATCTTCACCGAGCGCTTCATGCGGACACCGCAGAGCAACCCGGAGGGGTATCGCCGGAGCTCGCCGCGGTTCAACGCGGCCGATCTGCACGGAGCGCTGTTGCTGCTGCACGGCACGATGGACAACAACGTCCATCTGCAGAACACGCTGCAGTTCGTCTATGCGCTGCAGAAGGCGGGCAAGCAGTTCGAGCTGATGCTCTACCCGAGCTCGCGGCACGGCATCAGAGACCCGGACCTGATCACGCATCTGCGACACACAATGCTGGACTTCATCCTCGAGCACCTGCAGCCGGCTGACGCGACCCCGACCGATCCGACCGCGCCGCGCTAGTGTCACTTCGCGAGACGTTTGCACGCGACCGGTCCGTCATCGCGGCGGAGCTGCGCCCGCCACGCGCCGCGCTCGATGCCGCGGCCGGCATGGACGCGTGGATCGATACCTACCACGCGGTCCGGCGGCTGGCCCGCGACGAGACCTTTGTCTTCCTGACCGACAGCGCCGTCGGTCAGCAGGAGGAGGACAGCCTGCGCCATCTGAGTGCCAACCTGGGCACACAGGCGCCGCGAGACATGGTGGTGCCGTTTCTGACCGCCAAGCACACGCTGGCGCACTGTCTGGGCTACGCGGATCGGGCGCACGCGCTGGGCTTCGAGACGCTGGTGGTGCTGGGCGGCGACCGCCACGTCGGCGCGCCTCGGTGTGTCGAGCACAGCTGGGAGCTGCGCGCCCAGATCCGGGCGCGACAGCCTGATCTGCTGCTGGGCGGCTGGGCCAACCCGGCACGCGACCCGGCGGCACAGGTCGCGTATCTCCTGGCCCCGAACGCCACCGCCGATTTCTTCCTGACACAGATCGTGTCGCACCACGATCAAGCGCCGGTCGCCCGTTTCCTGGAGGAGGGACGTCGGCGTGGACTCCTGTTGCCCGGCCTGTTCGGCGTGTTCTACTACCGGAGCGCCAACCCGCGCACGCTCGCCGTGCTCGGCCGGTTTCTCGCCGTCCCCGCCCAGGCGCTGGCCCGCGAGTTCGAGGTGGGCGCGACCGCCGAGGAGATCTGCGCCCGCACCATCCGGGCCCTCCTCGACCTCGGCGCCCGGCACTTCTACGTCAGCAACCTCCCGGTCGGCCGCGCCGCTCAGATCCTGTCGGGCATCATGAAACGGGTGGCCGTCCGTGACTCGGAGGCGAGTCCATGAAGGGAAAGCGTGTTCGATGCGCGTCAGCCACCAGCTTCCTCCTGCCTCCTGCCTTCTGACTTCTGACTTCTGCGAGCATATGGGAAATCCCTTAGACGCCGTCCCGCTCTCCGGCATCTTCAGCATCCGCGACATGATGTCGACCGTCGACCGGCCGTTCCGGCTCGACCACGGGGACATCAGCTTCGACACGCCGGCGCCGATCCGCGAGGCGATGAAGCGAGCCCTGGATGCCGGCGAGACACATTACGTGCAGACCGGCGGGTTGCCGAGGCTGCGGGCGCTGCTGGCGGACAAGCTCCGCGACCGGAACGCAATCCCGGTCGACGACCCGGACGAGGTGCTCGTCACCGCCGGCGGCATGCATGGCCTCTACCTGATCGCTCGTACGGTACTCGACCCGGGCGACGAGATCATCGTGCCGGACCCGGTCTGGGGGCCGACGCTGGGCCACATCCTCGCGACCGGCGCAACGCCGGTTCCGTGTCCCCTGCGGCCCACGCTCGGCTGGCGGCACGACCTCGAGGAGCTCCACGCGAAGGTTACGCCACGCACCCGGGCACTCCTGGTGAACACGCCCCACAATCCGACTGGTGGCGTGCTCACGCGGTCCGACCTAGAGGCGATCGCGGCACTGGCCCGCGAGCGAGACCTCATGGTCATCTCGGACGAGCCCTACGAGGACATCGTCTACGACGGCGCTCGGCACGTCAGCCTGGCCGCGCTACCTGAGATGTATGAACGGACGGTGTCGGTCTTCACGTTCAGCAAGTCGCACGTGATGACCGGGTTGCGTCTGGGCTACGTCGTGGTCAAGAACCGGAAGCTGCGCGCGCGTGTGCTGAAACTGATCTCGCTGACCGCCAGCAACGTCTCGTCCGTGGTCCAATACGGCGGTCTGGGGGCCCTCGAGTCCGACCAGCACTGGATCGCCACGAATCGCGCGGCGCTCGAAGCGCGCCGAGACCGGTTCTACGCCGGTCTGGCCGGCCTCGGAGGCACATTGACCGGATCGCCACCGGCCGGTGCGTTCTTCGCCTTTCTGCGGATCGACCCCGACTGGGAGCCACCGGGTGGACTGGCGCCCGGTCGGTCTCAGTCATGGGCGATGGCGGAGCACCTGATCAGGCAGGCACGCGTGGGGACTATTCCTGGCGTCGACTTCGGCGTGGTGGGCGAGGGCTATATCCGGTGCTGCTTCGCACGGGAACCCAGCGAGCTCGATGGCGCTCTGGCGTCGATGCGGGAGGTGCTCGGTTAAGTCGAATCTCACTCAGTGAAGAACTTCGACCGCAGCTCCGACTCCGGGATGAACCGAACCGCCTGACGGAAGATAGGCCGTAGCGTGCCCGGGGCGAGTTGCGAGTGCAACGGCACGGTCAACACCTGGCGCTCGCCAGACGGCAGCACTCTCACCAGCTTGGCGTGACTGCCCCGGGTCGCGATGACCTGGAACCCAAAATCACGCACCGCGCGCAGAAGCTGCCGCGTCGTGAGCCTTCGAAGCCGAGGCATCAGCCCCCGGCGGACGATGGCTCGTAGCTGATGACCAGCCGGGGCGTCGGCGCTATCCCAAGACGACTCCACTCATTGTCACTGAGGTGCAGTGCGATCGCATCATGCAAGTTGGACACGGTCTCGTCCAGTGTGCGGCCCTGTGTCACCACCGCGACCTCGAGGCATTCGGCGACATACCACGCGTTGCTCTTGAGAATTACGGCATGAATGGCGGGTCGCACCGCGGTACCCTCGTCGACTCGGTAGGTTGCCGCTGACTCGGAGACACCTTCCGGAGACCCGGTGTCCCTATCGTCCCGCTGTGCAGCCGGCCGTGGACGTCGATACTCGGATCGAATTTCGTAGACGCCTCGCTGAACACGCGTGAAGTAGGGCCATCTGTGCTGATGGTTGATCGGCGCGTTGACACAGCAGCGACTGACGATGTGGGTACGTACTGAGCTTGCTTTCAGGTGACCGAGGACGTTCACGACTTCAACCGGCGTGAATCTCCAGTCAGCCCTGTCACGACACAGCCGCCGCGCGGTGTCCAGAACCTCATCGTGAATTGCCATTCACTTATCTTACACGTGTAATATATATCTGTCACGTGTAAGTTCACGTGTGGACCGTCAGCTCGACCCCGGACTGCGTGCAGGCCGGGGTCAGTGGAGGTGCCGGCCGCCGTCGATGCGGATCGTCTCGCCGGTCATGAAGTCGGTCTCCACCAGCGCCAGCACCGCCTTGACGATCTCCTGGTCGCCGCCCCACCGGCCGAGCGGGGTGGCGCGCTCCACCTCGGCGACGGCGGTCTCGTCGAGGCCGTCCGGCGGACGAATGGGCCCGGGCGCAACGGCGTTGACGAGAATGTGGTCGCCCGCCAGCTCGAGCGCCAGCGCCTCGGTCAGCGCGATGACCCCGCGCTTGGCGACGTAGTAGGGCAGGAACCCGGAATAGCGTGGACGGCCGCTTGCGGCGGTCCAGTCGGCGAAGTTCACGATACGCCCGCCCCCCTGCGCCCGCATGTGCGGCACCGCCGCCCGAGCGCACAGAAAGGACGCCTTCAGATCGACTGCGAGACCGCGGTCCCAATCCTGCTCGGTCAACCGATCGTAGGCGGTGCGGGCATAGACCGATGCCATGTTGACGAGGATGTCGAGACGTCCCAGCGTCTCCGCCGAGTCGTTCACCAGCCGCGCGCAGTCATCCGGCCGCGACAGATCCGCGTGACTGACGACGGCGCGCCGGCCCACCGCCTCGACGGCGGCGGCCGCCTGCTCGGCGTCCCCCCGCGACCGGTTGTAGGACAGCGCGACATCGGCGCCGCCTGCCGCGAACGCGGATGCGACCGCCGCGCCGATCCGCTTGCCGCCGGTGATGAGAACCGCACGTCCCGTAAGGTCCATCAGGCTTCAGGCTTCAGGCTTCAGGCGCCCAGCCGCGAAGACGGATCTGCCGCCGCGACGCCACGTTCTAGCGCCGCAGACGGGCCCGACCCGCCGACTCGAGCTCCGCGGCACGCTGGCGGGCGCCGTCGACCGACAGACTGCCGGCGCCGGTCGCCAACAAAGAGAGCAGCGCGCCGATCAGCAGCAGGTCGAACTCGTACCCGTGTCCGACGCCAGGCTCGAGCGACCAGTTGAGGAACAACCCATGCGGCAGGTGCAGCTGCCAGCTGGTCACGGCCGTGGTCAGCAGCAACGCGAAGGCGGTCCAGCCGGTGTAGGCGCCAAGAACCAGGGCCACCCCGCCGGCCGCCTCGACCCAACCGAGGGTCATCGCGACGGCGTAGGGCGCCTGGAACGCGAGCGACTCGAACAGCGCGGCGGTCCCCCTCACACCACCCCCGGGTACCGGAAGCAGCTTGCTGAGGCCGTGGGCCACGAACACCGTGCCGACGGCCAGACGAAGTAGACTCGGACCCAATCCCCTCATACGGCTGCTGCGGATGGTGCGCGCGCGGCTCCGCATGCCCGCGCTCACTGTGTCTTGTCGGTCATCCGGTGAGTTTCAGCCAGACCCCGAGCAGCCGTTTCACCAGGGGCGTGACCCGGGTGACGCTGTACTGAAACGCCACCCGGCGCAGGGCGTCTGCTTGTGTCGGGTAGGGATGAATGACGTTGGCCAGCGTCCCGAGCCCGAGGTGGGCGACCATCGCCAGCGTGACCTCGCTGATCATCTCGCCGGCGTGCCCGGCCACGATCGTCGCGCCGAGAATTTCATCGGTCCCCGTGCGCGTGTGAATCCGCACGAACCCGTCGTCCTCGCCGTCGGTGATGGCCCGGTCCACGTCGCGCCAGTGCTGCGTATAGGTAGCGACCGACACCCCTTGCGCGGCCGCCTGGTGCTCGTAGAGGCCAACGTGCGCCACTTCCGGGGCGGTGTAGGTGCACCATGGCATCGTCAGCGCGCTGAGCCGGCGCCGGCCGGGGAACAGCGCGTTCTGGACCGCGATCCGGGCGGCGTCCTCGGCCGCGTGGGTGAACTTCCAGGCCATGCAGACATCGCCGGCGGCATAAATGCGCGGGTTCGACGTCTGCAACGTGTCGTCGACCCTCACGCCCGTGCGGTCATGGTTCACCCCGGCGGCGTCGAGACCGAGCCCGTCGGTGTTCGGCGCGCGACCGGCACCGACGAGAATCTCGTCCACCGTGACGCGCTGCACGCCGTCACAGGTGAAATGAATCACCTTCTCGGCGCCCTGTCGCTCGACCCGCTCGATGCCGCACTTGACGACCACGCGCACCCCGTCCCGCGTCATCGCCGCCTGGACGATCGCGGCGGCGTCGGGGTCCTCGCGCACGAGGATGTGGTCTGACATCTCCAGCAACGTGACCTCGGACCCCAACCGGCAGAACGCCTGCGCCAGCTCCGAGCCGATCGGACCGCCACCGATCACCGCCAGCCGACGCGGCCGCGCCGTCAGGTTGAACACCGTCTCGTTGGTGAGATACCCGGCCTCGGCGAGCCCGGCTATCGGCAGCTGTGCCGGCCGCGCGCCGGTCGCGATGAGCGCCTTGCCGAACCGCAGGGTGGCGCCGCCGACATCGAGCGTCGTCTCGCTCGCGAAGCGAGCCAACCCGAGAAAGACATCGACCCCTTTCTCGTCGCGATAGCGCACCGCCGAATCGTTCGGACTGATCCGGGCCCGGATCCGACGCATACGCGCCATCACCGCCTCGAAATCCACCACCGCGCCGGGGGGAACACGCCACCCCAGCGCCGCGGCGTCACGCAGCTCCGCGAACACACGGGACGACCGGATGATGCTTTTCGACGGCACGCACCCGACGTTGAGGCAGTCACCCCCCATGAGGTGACGCTCGACCAGCGCCACCCTGGCACCGGCGCCCGCCGCGAACGACGCGGCGATCAACCCGGCCGTGCCGGCGCCGACGACGACGAGATGATACCGGTCCGCCGGGGTCGGGTTGGTCCAGTCTGTCGGATGTACGTTCCCGATCAGCGTCTGATTGTGAGCGTCGAGCGGAGCGAGCGAAGGTAGGTCTGCCGTTGTCTCTACCCTTGGCCCTCACCCCGGCCGTCTCCCAGGGGGAGAGGGAGCACCCGGAGCGTTTCTTCAGGGCGTGGAGGACGTGCCCGCGGGCGGGGGCTTCTCACCGGCCAGTGCCGCGGCCGGGATCGCGTCGGAGGCGCGCGGCCGCAGGATCTCGTCGATGAGAAACAGATCGGTGAGCAGGGCGCGCAGATGCACCGAGGCGTTCAGGTTGTCGATGACCTGGCTGCTGATGCCGGGCTGGGCCATGACGAGCTGCACCGCCAGCTGGGCGCGCCGGGCATCCCGCCCGATCACCTCGAAGAACGCCTCATACGGCGGCAGCGGCTCGAGCCCGCGCCCGCGGACCAGAGCCGACAGGAACTCGCCGAGCCCGTCCATCGCCGTGGCCATGCGCTGGAGACAGTCCCGCAACTCGCCGCCGGTCCCCGGGTCGCCTTTGAAACCCTTCGCGGCATAGCTCAGGAAAAACTCGTACCCGCCTTCGATCGCGTCGATACGATCTCTCAGCTTCGCCGTTACAGTATCGGACACGCTTCTACCTTCATGAACGCGGCGGGCAACGCCGTGCCAAACAGTCTCACCCCTTGGAGCTATCGTCGGTCACGACCCATTTCTCCGGGTCATGGTGCGCCAGGTAGTCGGACCGACTCACCCAGCCGAAGATCATCGATTTGGTGATCCACAGTTTATCCGGACGGAGGGAGAAGTAGATGTGGGTGATGGTGAGCATCACGAACAACACCGCCGAAAAGCCGTGCACGGTGTACACGATGCCCCAGTTCGGGTCGGTGAAGTAGGTGTCGTTTCGGGCCAGGACCGGGAGCCAGTGGTCGATCCGCATCATCATCAGGATGCCGGTGGCCGAGACGATCAGTCCGAAGAACGTCACCGCGAGGTGATAGAGCTTGTGGTCGAGTGGGTATTTGCCGTGCTTGCCCACGTCCACCGACTGCCCGAGCTGGCGCTTCGTCCGTTGCACGGCCTCTTTCAGATCGCGGGGCAAGATCCAGATCGACCAGAAGTCGAGAAAGAAGGAGGCGTGGACGATGTGATACAGGATGCACAGGATCAGGATGACGCCGGAGATCCAGTGGATGTTCAGCCAGGCGAAGTCCAGCCCGAGGATCGGCAGGAAGCCGGTCGCCAGCAGGGTGAGCATCGAGGCCGACATCACCCAGTGGAAGATCCGAGCCACGCCCGTGTGACGGACGACCTTCTCCGGGATGTTCGCCTCGATGCCGGGCGAGGCGGCCCCGCCCTCCACGGCCACCCTCGGCTTCCAGACGACCGCGTAGACCGCGTGGAAGAGGATAAAAATGATCCCCGCCCAGAACGACACGGTGAGAAGTCCCCAGCCCAGCCGAATGAGAATCTCCTGCCCCCACGGATCGGTACCGAATTGAAACAGTTCCATTTACGCCCCCGTGCCTCGGATGGCCCGCTTGACCACGTACGTCAGCAGCGGATCCTCATACGCGTTTCGTGTCGACGGCTGCACCTCCGACGTGCCGCCGGGCAGCTCGCGTCACCGCGAACCAGAAACCTCAGACACCAGCAGTCCGTGGTGAAAATTCAGCGACATTCGACCAGCGCCGGACGTTCACCACGGACCGCTAGGCGGGAAGAATACCGGGGTCGCCGGCAGGATTCAACTGATTCTTCGTCTGACCGCAGCCCCGGCTCGAGCTGCGTGGTCCCGTTCGTGATTCCGGTGACGCACCGAGCACGACGAGCCGACCCTCGACGGCTCTGGGCTGTGGGACGTACGACGCGGGCGCGCTACCTCTTGTCGGGGCGAGGCCCTGGTTCTTTTCGCGCGGTCGCGAGCGTCCAACGGCCACAGCCACGAGCCGTGGGACACGACGCCGCCGGTGGTTGTCGGTGCCCGGCGTCGGCTGTCGTCGCGAGAACGGTGTGACCTACGACCGCGTGCCGACAATCTCGGCGACGACCTGCTCGGCAAGCGGCAGGCTGACGTCGCAGGACGAGTCGTTGATCCGGCATTGCGCCAGCGTGAGCTTGCAGCCGCACGTGCATCCCTCTTCGTTCAGCCGCTGCAACGCGGTCGTCCGGTGTTCCGGCGTGAGGGTCGTCAGGTCCAGACCCGGAATCTGGGTCGCCTGCGCGGCATTGACCAGCAGGCCGTGCTGATTCTCCTCGACGATGTCAACGGTAATGGTCGGATCGAGGTCGGCAAGAAACCGGGTTTCCTGCTCGAGCACCCCGGGATTGATCAGACCGATATGGGTCTGCACAACACGTCCCTCGGGGTCGACGATGAACGACGTGGGCAGCGCCATGACACCGGGGAACGCCCGGTTCAGCTCCGGCGTGGCCATCACGATCGGATAATTGATGCCGTACTCGGTCGCGAAGTCCTCGACCACCTGCACCGGGCCTTCATCCGCCGACACGCCGATGATCTGGAGATGGTCCGGGTAGCGGGCCTGCAGCTTGATGAGATCCGGTATCTCGGCGCGGCACGGCGCGCACCACGTCGCCCAGAAATTCACCAGTGTGACCTTGCCCCGCAAGTCGTCGGTTGTGATGATCCGGCCATCGAGGTCCTGCATGGTCAGCGGGGGAAGCGGCGTGGGGTCGGCGACGAGCTGGATGGTGCCAGGCCGCGCGGCAGCGGAGAACACGGGCACCGGCGCCGCCGCAGTCGGACCCCCGCACCCGGCCATGACACCGACCGACACCACGAGAGCACCGCGCAACAGCACCCCGCAAGTTCTCATGTTCTTCCCCATTGGACACGCGTGCGGTCTTCACGACGACGCCGCAGCGGGCCATCAGACCCGCCGGGGCCGAGCTAAGTGGCCCCGGTCATCATTACGGTAGCATTCGGCTGGCGATGCATCCCGCCTGGACGGCGTTGCTCCTCGGTCACACATCCCCCAATTTGCTCCCTCGTCGCGCCTTGCCAGCCGGGCGCC
>JADFPE010000233.1 GCA_022562495.1 Acidobacteriota bacterium | reverse complement strand
TATTCTCCCTCGGCGCGCCTTGTCAGCCGGGCGCATCGCCATTCTCGGTGCGACGCGGGGTTTCACCACGGACTGCTAGCCGCTGCTCACCATGGGGCGGCTGGTCTCTTCGACTCGAGCCAGACGGTCGAAGTGACGGGCTCGGTCAAGATGTGGCGCTTCGTCAATCCGCATCCGATTTTGGTTCTCGAAGTCACCGATGAGAATGGCGGGACAGCCGATTGGGACATCTACTTCGGGCCAGCCGCCGCGTCCATCCTGCGAAATCGAGGTTATGCGCCGGACACCTTCATGTTCGGCGAGACCCTGACCGTCAAGGGTCACCCAGCCAGGGCCACCGGGGTGCGCGGCATCGACGTCTTCGGCCGGGCGGCCAGCGTGACGAGGCCGGACGGCACGCGAGTCCCGTAGGCGTTGCTGGCGGATCTTGCCAGGATCTGCAGCCACGATGCGATGTGACCGCCCGTCGCCCGCACCCGTACGGCGTCCTCTCCCGGCACCTTGTCCTTGCCGCCCCTGACCGGACGGTCACGCGAGCACTCGGCCTTCGGACCGGGCGGCCGCCATCATGACGCCGGGTCCTGCTTTCTCCAATCCTTGACGAGACGGTCGAGGCTCAGCGGCCCTGCGCCCCGTGCCGCGATGTACAGGAACAGGAAGCAATACAGTACCGCGAGCTCGCCGCGGTTCTGGATCGGCCAGAGTCCCTGTGGCGCGTGCGCGAGAAAATACGCGACGGCCATTTCACCACTGGCGATGAACGCCACGTACGGGGTGAACAGCCCCAGCGCGATCAACCCGCCGCCGAAAAGTTCGATCAGGCCCGCCAGCCCGGTGCGAGACAGGATCGGCACGCTGTCACCCCCAAGGACACCGAAGAGCTTCTGAGCACCGTGACAGGCGAACAGGACGCCGGCCACGACCCGAAGACCGGCGAAACCCCAGTCGGACTGCGCTCGAAATGACTGCTTCACTGCGAGGCTCCTGCGGAGACGACGGCTATGCGTCGCGGCGCCGTCATGACGCCACCGTCACGGCTCACGTGCTGGAAGCGTGGGTCGACTTCGGCTCGGCGGTCCATCTACCTCGACCCCGCTCAGAAGCGAAAGAGCCGGTTCACTTTGACGACGAACCCACGGTTCTGGAGCTCGGAGAACCGATCCGGCAGCAACGGATCGGTGTTCCGGTCCTCGCTGTAGACGATAAACAGCTCGCTCCCAGGCGAGTACTCCCACCGCAACCGGAGGTTGGTGCTGATCGTGTCGCTGCTCGAGTTGTACTGAATCAGGGCGCTGACGAACATCCGGGGGGTGAAGGTGTAGTTGACGCGCGAGACGACCAGATCCGTACGGAACGAGCCGTGCGGCGTATTGATCCAGTTGACCGAAAGGCTTGGCTCGACCGAGAACTGCGGCGTCAGCGCCACCCGCCCGCGACTGAAGGCGATGGACCTGATGTCGCCATTGAAATACTCGCCCGCTCGCACCGTGAAGGTCCCGTTGAGTCGATGTTGCGCCCCGAGTGAATACGTCGCCTCGACGTCGCGAAAACCGTAGCCGCCCACGGGGAAGGTCACCCCGGGTCCCGGTGTGAACGGTTGGGCGAGGAACTCGTAGTTGTCTGCGACCGAGACGCCAACACGGTCGCTGTTCTCCAACTCCGTCGAGAACCCCAGTTGGGACTGCCGTGTCTCCACCAGCCCCGTATCCGCGGTCAGGATGTAGTCGAAGCTCCCCTCGATGCGGAACTGTCGGATCGCGTCGATCGACCGCGGCCGAGGGCTGAATCGCCCGGACGCGTACGTCCGGCGGAAGTTGTCGCGTCGGACGAAGCCCACTTCCGGGATGAAGTTGTCCTCGACGACGAGGTGGTCGACCTGGAATCCGTATCGGTCCCCCGCGTACGTGAATCGGCCCTGGTAGCTCCGGTCCTCGCTGTCGAGCCCAGGGGTCTGTGTTTTCGCGACATACCCGAGGAGGCTGACGTTCTCGTAGAACGAGAACGTGGCGTCCGCGCCATAGACCTGGCTGGACCCGTCGCCCGCGAGCGACACGGACCGGTTCGTGAAGAGGGCGCCAACGCTGCTGCGACGCAGGATGTCGCGCTTCACCCGCACGACCGTGAAGTTCGTCATCTCGGCGCCCGAGATCGCCTCGTCGTCGGTCTGAATGCTCAGCGCGCCGACGTCGAACGGCCCGATCTTGCCCGTGACGCGGCCCCCGCCGAGAATCGGCACGATCGTTCCACCGTCGAGCCCGATGCGCCGCGTGTAGAAGAGCGTTGGCGCGTTGCCGCCGCCGAAGAAGCCGCCCCCGCTACCGCCTCGGCGCAAGGCGCCGCCGAACCCGCCGCCGACGCCCCCGCGGGCGAAATCGAAGATGCCACGCCCTTCCAGGAAGAACTCGCGCTTCTCCGGAAAGAACAGGCTGAACCGTGTGAGGTTGACCTGCTGCTCGTCGACCTCGACCTGGGCGAAATCGGTGTTGTAGGTGAAGTCCGCCGTCAGGTTCTGGGTGATGCCGTACTTCACGTCGACGCCGAAATCGCCGTTTCCGGCATCTCTCTTCGGAGGGCTGGCATTGAGGTCGGTCGTCAGGCCGCCGATGCCATACGGCTTGATCTCCAGGTTCTTGCTGCCGCTAGGGGGCTCCAGGCCGACCAAGGTCGCGGCGGCGGAGATCCGGAAGACGCCCATGGTGCCGCCACCCCCACCGGCGGCCGAGATCGGGAGCGGGGTGATGTACGCATACTCACTCTTGCGGCGTATGCCGCGTCGCAGCTGGACCCCCCACACCTGGTCCGGCCCGGGCCGATACCGGAGCGACTTGAACGGAATCTCCATCTCGACCGTCCAGCCGCCCTCGAACCGCCCGGTGCGAACGTCCCACACCGGATTCCAGTCGCCGTTGTAGCTCCCTTCGTTCGTCATCGCGAAGTCGGACAAGGCGCCCAGCGGGGTCGTTTGGAACGCCACCCCGTTCCGCCGGTCGTAGAAAGTGTCGAACATCACGAGGAAGTGGTCATTCTGGCGGAGCTGGTTGGAGTCGCGACGCATCTCGTTCGCGACCCACTCACTGGGTGGCGCCGAATCCCAGATGCGGCTTGCGACGTAGATGTTCCGCTCGTCGAACATGATCCACGCTTCGGTCTTCTCGGTGGCGAGGGCGCCTTCGTCGGGCACCTGCTGGATGAAGCCGGTGATGGCCGGGACCGTGTGGTAGACCTGTTCGTCGAGCTGGCCATCCAGCTGGATGGCGTCCCTCAGCTTGATGGCCCGGATCGTAGCCCGGCCCTGCTCGTCGCGTGTGATCACCTCCGGTGGGACCGGCGGTGGTGGGCCATCGATGACGCCACGCACGGCGACACCGCTGATACCCAATGTGGACGGTATCCCCGACACCGCGTCCGGATCACCACCGACCGGGCTGGGGGCCGGATCCTGATCTGCCACAGCGGCGCGTGGCCCTGGACGCCCGGCCGCGCGTCCTGCATGCCTGCCGGTGCCGTTGATGAGCGCGGCAGCCAGTCGGTCCTGCAGCGTGAAGAGTTCCTCGATGGCTCCGTCGACCTTGGTCGCTCGAACGATCGCACCGGTCTCGACATCCACCAGCCGGCCAGTAATGCGAAGCTGGTCCCCAAGCCGCTGGTAGCCGCCATGCATCACCCATCGCGCGCCCAGGCGCCGTCCGATCTCGAGGACTGTCGCATGTGCGCCCGAGTCGGTGTTATCCAGGTCCGCGATGCGTATTGCCTCCCAGACCCGCTCTAGTCCAATCACATCGAACACGGCGGGGCCCTGGAACTCCGCCGCGAGGGTCTCGGCAATGCCAACCCCGATCCAGGCGTCGCCCGGTGCACCGCTGATGTTGTCGAACGGCAAAATGGCCAGCCGCCCGGGAGCCGGATCGCGAGGGGTGCGATCGACCTCGCGTTGCGCAGTCACGGGGGTAGCGGCCACCAGCCAGGCCACCAACACCGTCAGCGGTCCGTGGTGACACGACCGCATCGTAATGAGCATGCAGTGTCTCTGGCAAGCTACGGCCGCGCCGCTGTCAGCCGCGATACCACGATGGCATCGTCGGCCAGCGTGCCGACCATCTGCACCTGCGCGCCAGCGGGTCTGAGGAGATCCGGAAAGTCCTGGTTGTGAATCGGATGCACGATCGACTCGGAGACGAACACGAACTTGGCACCCCGACCGACACACGGCAACGTGCAGTCGTGTTCATCTGTCGCCTTCCGTCCGCCCTGTCGGTATCGCTCAGCACAATTGCTATCGACCATGATACCGGTCGCCGACACCGTCGTGGGCTGAGCGAGCGACGCGACGCCGACCGCCGCCACGAGCACGGCGGCGGCCATGACCGATGGATGTGGACGACGTCGTTCAGGACACCTGTCTGAAGGCCTGCCTGCACCTACCTTCCTTTCGACGGTACGGGTACACCTGTTTCGGGTGGTACGGAAGCTACGGGGGTTGCTCGACAGGGACGGGTGGACGGCACGCGGACGGACCGCGCCCGACCGGACTGCACGCACGTCGTTCCCCAGCCGACACCGATTCGCGATCTGAGTTCCGTGTCGCGCATGTGGAAACACCAAGCGGTGATTTTCGCGAGACCGCCACCCGCACACGGGTTGCGTGCACCGCGCCGGCCTCAACGTCCCACGGCCCGTCGCCGCCTGATTGGCGTGGGCAGCCAACGCGGCCTCGATGGCGGCTTGATGACGCGCGCGCTCGGGACTATTCTTGGGGTTCGCGCCGCGGATACGTGGCGAGTCAATCCGGCCCGCCCCGGGGTTGCCGAAAGTGAGGTCAGTATGAGCCGTCCACGATCATCGCGTCTCGTCGTTGCCTTGGGTCTGGTGGCGTTATCCGTCGCTGGTGGGATGGTGGCTGCCGAGCGGTCGGCGTCGGCCATGGCCACGGCGGCGGACCGATTCCTCGAGAGCTTGACGCCCGAGCAGCGAGCCGAAGCGGCGTTCGAGTTTCAGTCCGACGAGCGGCTGACGTGGCACTTCATCCCGACGGAAATGTTTCCACGAAACGGATTGACCATCAAGGCAATGACCGACGCGCAGCGGGCCCGTGCGCACGATCTGCTGAGTGCCGGACTCAGCCAGCGCGGATACCTGACGGCCACGACCATCATGGACCTCGAGGCCGTGTTGCGGGCGATCGAAAGCGGCGGGCGGATGGACCGTGACCCAGAAACCTACTTTTTCTCCATTTTCGGAACACCATCGCCCGATGGCGCCTGGGGCTGGCGCGTCGAAGGGCATCACCTGTCGCTGCACTTCACGATCGTCGACGGGTCGGCCGTGGCCAGCTCGCCCTATTTCTTCGGTTCCAATCCGGCGCAGGTTCGAACGGGGCCCAAGGCCGGCTTGAGAGTCCTGGGTGACCGCGAGGACGCGGCCCGGGCGCTGGTGATGGCGCTCGAGGGGTCACAGCGCACCGCGGCGATGATCGACGATGTCGCGCCGGATGACATCCTCACCGGGGCCGAGCTCGCCGTCGATCCGCTCTCGCCGGTCGGCGTGAAGGCCGCCGCGCTCAATCCGAGCCAGCGCGAACTGCTCATGCGCGTCATCGACGCCTACACCTCGGTCATGGCCGACGACATCGCCACCGAGCGGATGGCGAGCATCCGCGAGGCGGGACTCGACGACATCGGATTCGTGTGGGCGGGGTCGACCGATCGGGGCGAGCCGCATTACTACCGGGTCCAGGGACCGACCTTCTTGATCGAGTACGACAACACGCAGGGCGGCGGCAACCACGTTCACTCGGTGTGGCGCGACTTCGCCGGTGACTTCGGCCGCGACCTGCTTCGCGAGCACCGGCAGGCGTCAGCTCACTGACGGGCGGCATCCGCCTCGATCAGGTCCGGTCGTCCGGACGGCACCAGCCTTGCCGGGTCGGCTCGTCAAGCGCCGCTCGACCCTCCTGCGTGACGCGTGTGGGGGCTCGCCGGCACAGTGCGTCGTGGGACACGCGAGGAGCGCGAACAATGACAGAAGAACAAAAGATCGACCGACGGGTCTTCGATCTCTATGACGAGTATTGCCATGGCCGAATAGACCGGCGCGAGTTCTTGAGCCGCGCAGCGGCCATGACGATCGCTGGCGTGTCCGCGCTCTGGATGGCACAGGCCTTACTGCCCCGCTATGCCGAAGCACAGACGATCTCCTTCACCGACCCGCGTCTGAAGGGCACCTATGTCGAGTACCCGTCGCCCGGGGGCACGTCGGGGACGATGCGTGGCTATCTCGTGCAGCCCGCAGGTGAGGGGCCGTTTCCGGCCGTGCTGATCATTCACGAGAACCGCGGTCTGAATCCGCACATCGAGGACGTCGCGCGGCGCGCGGCCGTGGCCGGATTCCTGGCGCTGGCCGCGGACGGGTTGTCTCCGGTAGGCGGGTATCCCGGAAACGATGATGATGGCCGCGAACTGCAGCGGAGCCTCGACCCGGCGCAGTTGGATCAAGACATGATCAACAGCGCGCGTTATCTCAAAGCCCATGAGCTCTCCAACGGCCGACTCGGCGCCACGGGATTCTGCTGGGGCGGCGGAATGACCAATCGCCTCGCCGTGGCTCTGGGCAGCGACTTGGACGCCGGCGTGCCGTTCTACGGCGTCGCAGCCGCGAGCGAGGATGTGTCCGCGATCGAGGCCGCCCTCCTGATCATTTATGCGGGCACCGATCCGCGCATCAATGCGATGTGGCCCGACTACGAGGCGGCGCTTCAGGCACATGGCGTGACGTACGAGATGCACACCTTCGAGGGTACGCTCCACGGCTTCCACAACAACTCGACGCCTCGCTACAATGAGGCGGCCGCCGCGCTGGCGTGGAATCGAACCATCGGCTTCTTCCGGGAGCACCTCAGCGGGTAGTGCGCTCGGGTCCGTAGAACCGACGTCAGTGATCTCCTGGGGGTGGGTGGACCCGGAAACCCCAAAAAAAATCGGTGCCGGAGGTGGGGGTCGCACCCACACGGAGCGTACACTCCACGGGATGTGGAGTTCCGTCCGGGTCCAGCCTCGGATCGCCCTTTTCCTGAGAAATTCTGCGTTGTCAGTCAGATAGCCGGACTCCAGAAACGACAAGGGTGCATAGCACTACGAGGAGTGCGGTCCTGATAGGGACAGTCCGCTGCAGTCGCGGCGCCTCCCTGACGCGTCAGCAACCGCCTGCCGCGATAATTCAACGACTTTGCGGGGTCGGGGCATGACCCGGCTCTCGCGCGCAGGCTCAGGCCATGATCCTGTTTGCGGGCGCGGCTCACAGCTATAATCGCTCCCTCCCATGACCCTGGCTCCGGGCTCCACCCTCGGCCCGTATGCGATCCTCGCCGAACTCGGCCACGGCGGCATGGGGGTCGTCTACACGGCCCGCGACCCGCGCCTCGACCGCCAG
>JADFPE010000232.1 GCA_022562495.1 Acidobacteriota bacterium | reverse complement strand
GAGCTCGCCCTCGTGACACCACCGATCGGCGCCAATGTCTTCGTGATCCGACGGACGGCGCCCGAGGTGCCCATGGGGGACATCTTCATGGGTGTGCTGCCGTTCGTGGGCGGCGAGATGGTCGTGATCGCGCTGCTGATCGCCTTCCCGGAGATCGCCCTGTGGCTGCCGGGCAAGATGGGGTAGGGGCGCTACGCGGAGGTCGCCCGGTCGTTCTCACACTGCCTGACACCCGTCCTCCGAACGGGATCATCGGCTGATGCTCAGCGAGTGCACCGCCCACCAGGCTCGCGACACCGACCCGTGCACGGGTGCCGAGTATCTGAGACGTCTGCGCGAGGTCGGCGAGGGTGAGGAATCGGAGGGGCAGGCGTATGTCGGTCGAGGTTTGGAGCATTGGGGCGAGGCGCAGTGGGCCATCGACGAGGTGAGAGACGCCCGGGCCCGGCGCACTGCTGGGGACTGATTCGCACTGCGGACGACCTGTGTGGTGCTCGCGACGTCGCTCTTGCGTGGCTGTTCGTCGGCAGGGCCGTCAGCGATAGACGTTCTTGCGGTGACCGATCTTCAGCACGAGGACGATCAGCTTTGCCTTGTCGACGCTGTAGATAATTCGGTACCGTCCGGTTCGCACCCGGAAGACGTCGTCGTACCCGGCGAGCTTCCGGACGCCGCGCGGGTGGGGTTCGATCGCGAGCATCGCCACGGCCCGCGCCACGCGCTGGCGGTCCTCAGGCGGCAGCCGCTTCAACTGTCGCTCGGCGGTCCGTGAAATCTCGACCTCATACCGTGCCATCGAGGTCGAGCTCGGCGAGAACCTCAGAGAGCGGTCGGGTCGGCTCGTGTCGAAGCTTCTTGAGGTCCTCGATGTCCTCCAGTTCTTCGAGCCGGTCGAGCAATGCTTCCTGGATGAAATGGTTCAAGACGACGCCGTTCGCCTGGCAGTACGCGTCGATGGCCTTCTTCAGGCCGATGCCGATTCGGGCACTGATCTGCACGGTCGCCATAGAGGCTCCTATCTAAAGATAGCAATTAATACCAAACAATAGCATGGATGGCTCCGCCGATCACCCTGCACGGTCGCAGGTGGACTCTGGGTGACAGCATGTCAATCACCCGGCGATCTCCGTTCGATCGCTGCACACGCTCGGTGTGCTCGAGCTCGGCGAGGGTGAGGCATCGGAGGGCCAGGCGAGTTGCTGTCGAATGGGAGGCCGAGCTGACGGCCGCTGGCTTCTCGAGCCGGCGATCTACAGCGTCCACGGTGAGCAAGTCGTCGTCATCGCGGCGGGCGGCGTCGCATGGGACCGCCCTCCGGTACGGAGCACGTCGCGTTCAGAGTGCCACGACGTACCGCGGCTGGATGCCTCGGCCGACGACTCGACTCGGTATGGTCAAGTGGCGTGTTAGATTGTGCTACATATTCGACCGCCTGCGCGATCGCACGCGTCGAGACAGCGAGGATACCGGCCAGGAGGATGTTCTCGCGGATGGTCAGCGCGCGCGGGATGACGCGCGCCGGCGCTGATTGATGCGGGCGGTCATCGACAGCAACGTCATCGTGAGCGGGTTGATACGGCCGCGCGGAGCGCCGGGTCTCATCCTCAGAGCGCTGCGCGACCGTCACTGTCTCGCGCTGGTCAGTCCACCGATCCTGGAGGAGATGGTCGCCATCCTCACCAGGCCCTGGCTCGAGGAACGCGACGGCGTCGAGGAAGCAGGCATACGCGACTTCCTGCGCCTGCTCGCGTTGAGATCGGAACTGGTGGAGCCCACCACGCCGCTCCGCGAGTGCCGTGACCCACACGACGACATCTTCCTCGAAGCTGCGGTCGACGGCGGGGCGGCACGTCTCGTCACCGGCGACGCGGACCTGCTGGCGAACAGGTCGATCAGAGACGCGCTCATCGTCACCCCGGCTGTCTTCGTCGATGAGCTCGACCGGTAACCCGCATAGTCAGGATGTCGTCAGACCAACGCACCTCCGCGTGTGGACACACGGGTGGGTCAGTCTGAGCAGGCGAGATGCCACTCGCGCCGGGAATCGAGATCGGGTCCTAGATGACGCTGCTGCGAGTGCTGCGGACCTACCTGCGGCCGTACCGCAAATGGTTGGCGTGGGTGGTCGTCCTCCAGTTCGTCGCCACGCTCGCGGCGCTGTACCTGCCGAGCCTGAACGCCGACATCATCGACAACGGCGTCGCGCTGGGCGATACCGCCTATATCACACGCGCCGGTCTGGTCATGCTGGCGGTCACGCTGGTGCAGATCGCCGCGACCGTGGTCGCGGTCTACTTCGGCGCGCGGGCCGCCATGGGATTCGGTCGAGACGTGCGTGCGGCGGTGTTTCACCGGGTCGGGTCGTTCTCGAGCCGTGAGGTCGCCCACTTCGGCGCCCCGTCCCTGATCACCCGGAACACCAACGACGTGCAGCAGGTGCAGATGCTGGTCCTGCTCAGCTGCACGCTGATGGTCACGGCCCCGATCATGATGGTGGGCGGGGTGATTATGGCGCTGCGCGAGGACGTGGGGCTGTCCTGGCTGCTGGTTGTCTGCGTGCCGGCCCTGCTCGTCAGCATGGGCGTGGTGATTTCCCGGATGCTGCCGAGCTACCGCGTCATGCAGGTACGCATCGATGCGGTCAACAAGATCCTGCGCGAACAGATCACCGGCATCCGGGTGGTCCGGGCGTTCGTCCGGGAGCCGTTCGAGGCCGACCGCTTCGATAGCGCGAATCGAGAGCTGACCGACGTCGCGCTGCGAGTGGGCCGCTGGATGGCCGTGATGTTTCCACTGGTGTTCCTCATCCTCAACGTGTCCAGTGTGGCGGTGCTCTGGTTCGGCGCACAGCGCGTGGATGCGGGGCTGATGCAGGTGGGCTCGATGACCGCCTTCCTCGCCTACCTGATCCAGATCCTGATCGCGGTGATGATGGCCACCTTCATGCTGGTGCTGGTCCCGCGTGCCACGGTCAGCGCGGACCGCATCGCCGAAGTGCTCGACACCGAGTCGTCCGTCGTTCCGCCGATGGCACCGGTCACCGAGCTGCGCGAGCGCGCGACGCTTCGGTTCTCGGGCGTGGAGTACAGCTACCCTGGGGCGACCGCGCCGGTGCTGCGGGGCATCACCTTCGCGGCACAGCCCGGGCAGACCACGGCCATCATCGGCTCGACCGGCGCCGGCAAGAGCACCCTGCTCAATTTGGTCCCACGCCTGTTCGACGTCACCGGCGGCGAGGTGTCGGTCGACGGCGTGGACGTGCGCCAGCTCGACCCCGATCTGCTGTGGAGCAAGATCGGGCTGGTGCCGCAGCAGGGCTATCTGTTCTCAGGGACCATCGCCTCCAACCTGCGCTACGGCCGACCGGACGCCACCGAGGCGGAGATGTGGGCGGCGCTCGAGACCGCCCAGGCCCGCGACTTCGTCGAGGACATGCCCGACGGTCTCGAGACGGCGGTCGCCCAGGGCGGCACGAACGTGTCGGGCGGGCAGCGGCAGCGACTCGCGATCGCGCGGGCCGTGATTCGCAAACCGGAGATCTATCTCTTCGACGACTCGTTCTCTGCGCTCGACCTGGCCACCGACATGCGGCTGCGACACGCCTTGCGGCCGATCACCCGTGAGGCCACCGTGATCGTCGTCGCGCAACGGGTGTCCACCATCGTCGATGCGGACCAGATCATCGTGCTCGACGATGGCGTCGTGGTAGGGCTCGGCCGGCACGAGCAGCTGCTGAGCGGCTGCGAGACCTACCAGCAGATCGTCGAGTCCCAGCTGAGTGCGGAGGAGCTGGCATGAGCGCCACGCGGACGCCCCCGCCCGGCACGATGAAGCTGACCGAGCGCGTTCGGCCAGGCGGACCGGGCAGCGGGCGGACGAGCGGCGGCCTCGTCGTTGGCCAGAAGGCGATGAACTTCGGGCCCTCGGCGAAACGGATGCTGGCTCGGATGGCACCGGAGCGTCGGAAGGTGACCGCGGTCGTGGTGCTCGCTGTGGTCAGCGTCGCGCTGTTCGCGGTCGGTCCCAGGGTTCTGGGGCGGGCCACGGACCTGATCTTCGCCGGTCTGATCGGCAAGCCGCTGCCGCCCGGTATCTCTGTCGAGCAGGCGGTCGAGTCGGTCCGGGCGTCTGGCAACACCAGGGTCGCGGACATGATCGCGGCGATGGACAACCTGGTGCCTGGCCAGGGCGTGGACTTCGGGGCTGTCGGCCCGGTGCTGGTGCTGGTGCTCGCGCTCTACGTTGTGGCGTCGTTACTGGGCTGGCTGCAGGGGTATCTGGTCAATGACGTGGTGCAGGGCACCGTGTACCGGATGCGGGCCGAGGTCGAGGAGAAGATCAACCGGCTCCCGCTCGGCTTCTTCGATCGGCAGCCACGGGGTGAGCTGCTCAGCCGGGTGACCAACGATATCGACAACATCTCTCAGAGTCTGGCCCAGACGATGAGCCAGCTGCTCACGTCCCTGCTGACGGTCCTGGGTGTGGTTGCGATGATGCTCTCCATTTCGCCGACCCTGGCGCTGATCGCCGTGGTCACCATCCCGGTCAGCATGCTGATCGCCCGAATGGTCATGAAGCGGTCCCAGCCGTTGTTCGTCGCACAGTGGCGGCACACCGGCACCCTGAGCGCGCTGGTCGAGGAGGCGTTCACCGGGCACGAGTTGACCACGGTGTTCGGCCGGCGGCGCGAGGTCGAAGAGCGCTTCGATGCACAGAACGAGGAGCTGTTCGCGGCCAGTTTCGGCGCGCAGTTCATCTCGGGACTGATGATGCCGATGATGATGTTCATCGGGAACCTGAACTACGTGGCGATCGCCGTCGTCGGCGGACTCCGGGTAGCGAACGGCGCGATGAGCCTGGGTGACGTGCAGGCCTTCATCCAGTATTCCCGGCAGTTCACGCAGCCGCTGACCCAGGTCGCGTCGATGGCGAATCTGTTGCAGTCGGGTGTGGCTTCGGCCGAGCGGGTGTTCGAGCTGCTCGACGCTGAAGAGGAGCCTGCCGAGAGCTCCTCGCCAGCCCGTCCGGCGACGCAACGGGGGCGCGTCGAGTTCGAGCGGATCTCGTTCCGCTACGAGCCAGACACGCCGTTGATCACCGATCTGTCGCTGCTGGCGGCTCCGGGGCACACCGTGGCCATTGTCGGCCCCACCGGGGCGGGCAAGACCACCCTGGTCAACCTGATCATGCGGTTCTACGATCTCGACGCGGGCCGGATCACGCTGGACGGTGTGGACATCTCGCAGATGCGCCGGGCGGACCTGCGCGGGCAGATCGGCATGGTACTGCAGGACACCTGGCTCTTCGAGGGCACGATTCGCGACAACATCGCCTACGGTCGCCCGGGGGCGTCGGAGACGGAGATCCTCGAGGCCGCACAGGCCACGTTCGTGGATCGCTTCGTGCGCAGCCTGCCCGACGGGTACGACACGGTGGTCGACGAGGCGGGGGGGAGCCTCAGCGCCGGCGAGCGCCAGCTCGTGACGATCGCCCGGGCGTTTCTCGCCGACCCCGCGCTGCTGATCCTGGACGAAGCAACGAGCTCGGTCGACACGCGCACGGAGCTGTTGTTGCAGCACGCGATGGCGGCGCTGCGCACCGACCGGACCAGCTTCGTGATTGCGCACCGGCTCTCGACGATCCGCGGCGCGGATCTGATCCTGGTGATGGAGGAGGGACGGATTGTGGAGCAGGGCGCGCACGAGGAGCTGCTCCGGGCCAACGGTGCCTACGCAGCACTCTACAACGCGCAGTTCGCCGCCGCCGTGGTCGCGTGATGGTGACGGGTCAGCACCGTGCGGTCCCGCGGAGAGAGATCAGCGTGCAGCCTGATCGGCGCGGCGTCCGGATGTCAGCCCGAGCGCGCGCCGCTGCGGCTCCTTCGACCTGAGACACGACCGATGTATCCCTGCCTTGACCTTGGGGCACGCCTGTGCCACCTTTGTGTCGTCAGCACCGCGCATCAGAAAAACGTGCGGCCTTGCGGTCTCGAAGGAGGTTCAGATGAGCGATCGACGGCTCCATGTACTGGCTGTGCCCGTGATGGCGTTGGTCATCCCGGTCTTGGCGGCAACGTCGGTCGCGGGACAGACCACGCCCAGCGACCCGGCGCGCCGGCAAGCGCACGTACCCGCGACGCCCTGGGGCGACCCGGACCTGCAAGGTATCTGGACGTCGTCCGGGGCCACTCCGATGGAGCGACCGGACCAGCATCAGGGACGAGAGACGCTGAGCGAAGAAGAGGTCGCGCTGATCCGAAGCGAAACCGCCGCACGCGACGAACGACTCGCGCTCGCAGACGCCCAGAGAACCGAAGCTGGGGGCAACGTGGGCGCCTACAACAACCTCTGGATGGAACGGGGAGCACGGACGAATCGGACGTCGATGCTGGTGGATCCACCAGACGGCCGGTTTCCGCCGTTGACGCCTGCCGGGCAAACCGCCAGGACCAGCCGACCACGTGGAAACGACTCGTGGGAGGACCGGCACATTTGGGAGCGGTGCGTCACGCGCGGCGGGATGCCGAACGCCATGTTTCCTCGTTCCTACAACAACAACATGCAGGTGTTTCAGGCTCCGGGCTATGTCGTGATGCTCCTCGAGCAGGTCCATGAGGTTCGCATCGTGCCGTTGGACGATCGGCCGACGCTCTCGGGGAACATCGGCCAGTGGAACGGGGATGCGAGGGGGCATTGGGAAGGCGACTCGTTGGTGGTGGTGACCACGAATCTCGACCACAGGGTCAGCGCGCTGCAGCCGTGGTCGGTCTTCAACTCGCGCACCGGCTCCGGGGACGGCATGATCCTCGTCGAACGCTTCACACGCGTCGACGCGGACACGCTCGAGTACGAGATCGAGGTCTATGACCCGCAGATGTATACGAGGTCGTGGACGGTCGCGATGCCCTTTGCGCGGACCACGAACCTGATGTACGAATACGCCTGCCACGAAGGCAACGTTGGCATGGAGGGCATGCTCGCCGGCGGTCGTGCCGAAGATTCCGCCGCCGATGAAGTCGTCAACGAATTCCCAGTAATCTTGAATTCCGGCCATGTTCGAATCTCCTTATCCGATCTTTCTCAAGGGGTCGGTGCCCTATTTGTCGGTCGACTCTGACCGGCGGGCGGTTTTTCGATGACGTGGTTCTGCTGATTCTTCCGGTTCCTCGAGGGCCACCGTGTCGCGGGCCACCGTGTCGCGGGTCGCCGTGTCGCGTCCCAATCGCAAAACCGACAGCATCTTTTTCTTGTCGTCGCCGCATTTCAGCAGTGCGGTGACGTCTTTGTTTGTCAGCTCTCCGCAGGCCGCGGCGGCCTCTTTTCGCTCCAGCCCGCAGCACTTCTGCACCGCGTTGCGGGCATGAACGAGGTCCGGATGCGGGTTTTCCGCTTGCGACATTTTTGTGTCCTTGTTTTGGTTGATCGGAAGGTCAGACGGCTAAACGAAGCGCCGCGACTTACGACTGGCCTTGATACA
>JADFPE010000231.1 GCA_022562495.1 Acidobacteriota bacterium | reverse complement strand
GAGGAGCAACGCCGTCCAGGCGGGATGCATCGCCAGCCGAATGCTACCGTAATTATGACCGGGGCCACTTAGCGTCCCACCGGCAAACCGGGTAGACCGACGCCCGGCGCCGGTCGTTCGTGCAAGACCTCGCGGCGAAACCGGAACAGCTCGGCCGGTCGCCCGCCGGTGTCCGGTTCGAGCTGTGCCGTGCCCTCGACCAGGCTGCCGCGTTCGACCAGCCGTCGGAAGTTCTGCTTGTGCAGACGAACGCCCACCAGCGCCTCGACGGTGCGTTGGAGCTGGAACAGCGTGAAGGTCTCGGAGATCAGCTCGAACACCAGCGGCCGGTACTTGAGCTTGCCGCGCAAGCGGCCGAGCGCCGTCGCCAGGATGCGACGGTGGTCCAGCGCAAGCGGTACCCCGAAGCCGGTCTGGGGACTCACCGCACGCGCCTGGTATGGCGCCGGCTCCCGGTCGCGCACGGACTCCGCGACCAGTCCGGCCTCGTAGAGCAGCTCGTACCGATCGAGCACTCGTTCGCTGTCCCAGGGCGCCGCGCCGGACCCAAACGTGATGGCGGCACGCCCGCGACGCTCGCGGCGCACGCTGTCCTCGGGAACCGCATCCACCCACTCGGCCAGCGCCGGGCGGATGCGGTCCCGGAGGATCTTCGGCTCGCCGTCGCGATGGTCCTCCCACGGCAGCACGCCATAGATGCCCTGCCACGCGGCCGCGTGCCCCTCGGCGACCTGACGCTCGCGCACCAGCGCCAAGTAGGCAACCGCAAGCACCAGTGTCCGACCGTCGGCCGCGACCGCGCGGTCCCGGTCGCCGAAGGTGTAGAGCTGTTCGACATAGGCGAGGTCCATCCCGGTCTGCTCGTGCACCCAGGCACGCAGACCCAGTTCGAGGGTCCGGTGGCGATCCGGGTCGAGCGGTCCGAACGGGAGGGCGGTCATCCGCTGGTCGACCGGGCCCTCGGGCACCGTCAGGACACGGGGCTCATCCTCGGTCACCGCCACGATCGCGGCGTGCAGACCAACGGTCACAGCGCGTGGCATCACGAGCAGTCTATAGGGCGTCGGTCAAAAGGTGTTCTGCCTGCACCGTGAACGACCCGCGGGTCACCATGTGCTACACCCGGCGCCGGCTGATGCTGGAAGGCACTCAGTGGCGATGAGGCTGACGGCCTCTCTTCTCAGTGTCCCCTCCGGGGATGGTCGACACCCCGTGCCTGTTCCACGGTCGTGGATCGTCCGTCGCCTGCGTGACGTTCTCACAGCAGCGCTGCCCAGCGCGCACGACGCACCAAGGGCCCACGCAAGAATAACGTCCCACGTTTGGCCGCCGGCCTCCCGTCTGGCGGCGTTGCTCGTCGGTCGCATACTGCCCGTATGCTCCCTTGTCGTGCCTTGCCAGCCGGGCGCGCGACGCGTTCATGACTGCGGCGGTCTTCGTATCGCCGGTGAGCTTGGCGAGCGTCGTAGCCAGACGATCGGTCTCGGCATTTCTGATGTTCACGGCCACCATTTGATGATCTATCGCACCTTGAGTAGACCAGGAATAACGAGTACGTCATGGCAGTGACGTGCGGGGTCTGGGCGCGTTGATCGTCAACCGGGTCTCCTCCCCTCGATTTCTCCGGCTGACCGGCCTGCCCCCTATCCCGCATGTGGTCGTCGGCGCGACCCGAGGAGACCCGATGAACCCGACGACACCGCTCGTCCAGCGTTGGACCGAGGACGTGGGGTCGGTCGAAGAGGCCCGGCAGGCGTGGCAGCAGATGAAGACCGACCTGCTCGAGGCGTTCGCGACGCTGCTGACAGGTGCCGCGCGAGGCCGCTATGTGGTGAGGATCGGCGGGTAGGGAAGGCGGCGCGGCCCTTCCGGACCGCGCCGTTAGTTTGGCTCGCGTGCGTGCGCGCGACGCACCAAGCAGACCTACTCGTGGGTGATCAGTCCGCCTACCCCTGTTGCCGGCGCTGCTGCCGCAGCTCCCGGCGTTCGCCCATGCGCTGCCGGCGCTGTTCCGTGCGCCGCGCCAGCTCTGTCTCGGCTTCTCTCGCTGCCACCTGCTGCTTCGGTGTCAGCATCTGCCACACCTGGGCGTGGAGATACGCTTGCTGCACTGCCGCATCGCCCTCGGCCGTGCCGAGCGCGTCGGCCAGGGTGCGGATGTCTCCCTCGTTCACGACGTCGGCGGTCACCGCGTGCTGCAGTCTCTGTCGCGCTACTCGCAGCCGCTCGTCGACGGCCTGGGTCGCTTCGCCGCTCTGCTCGTGGATGCTCCTGATCTGCTCCTGCTGCGCCTCGGTCAGGTCCAGCGCCCTCAGGTGCATCAGCTGCCCCCCGGACGACAGACCGCCACGACCTCCCATGCGACCGGCACGCGCTCCCCGCCCACCCGGCCGCTGGGCCGAGGCGGCGTCGGCGACGACCAACGTCCCGAGCGCGACCATCATCACCACCGGCACGACCACCGGGCCCAACCATCTCTGCATCATCGTTTTCGTCATCATGTCGACCTCCTGGCTCACACTGTGGAGCCTGTCATCCTCGCCGTCCCAATCGCAGCAGCCACCCACCGCGTCGTCTCTGTTGCTGTTGGTACTGACCAGACGGAGGTCGTGCCTATTCCCCGGTCGGGCGGGGACTTGCGCGCAGATGGTCGTGCGGTTGGCGGGTCGGGGACGCTGATGCCGTGCTGTGTAAGCGGGACACCGGCGTCGCAGGCAACGGTGGCAGCGCGCGTACGCGATCACAGACCGTCCGATTCAGATCGGCGCAGCCCGTGGTGACGTCGCCCCACTCATCTTCCACCAGGGAGGACAGGGCGGGGAACATCCTCTCCTCGTCGCTCTGCTCACACCACCGGACCTTGGAGGTGGGATCCGCCTTCGACCGGGGCCACTGAGCCTGAGCGTGGCGGTCATCGCGCAGGGTCGTTGACCTCGAAGTAGTCGTCGCAGAACAGGTCGACGAGCTGGATCACCACCTGTTCGACCTGCGGCAGGTTCGCCTCGCCGACCGCGCCGAGACTCGCCCTGGCCCAGGTGTCGACACGGGCTCGCAGCTGGTTCCCCTCAATGGTCGCCAGCTGTTGCACCGACACCCGAGCGTAGTAGGCGTAGAGCCCGGTTGTCCCCTGGTGGGTGGCGACGTTGATGTAGAGATCGGCCGCCTGCCGGGAGTTCCCGAGCGGCACTCCCCGCGACTCCAGGTGTCGCTCGACGGCGGTGCGCAGGGCGCGACGGGTCAGACCGGCCGCCTCGGCGTCTTCCGCCAGGTCCTCGACGACGACGTTCACGTCGCGGATGCCGGTGAGATTCTCGCGCTCGATGTCCGACTGGGCTGCTCGCGCCGGCGCGACCACCAGCGTCACGACAACGACCGACGCTACACACGCCGCGTGACGAATCGACACCAGCTTGGTACCCCCTCGTCGGGTGAGAGCCGACTCTCCGACACCAGTCAGGTTAGGTTCTCTGAGGTTGGCACCGGTTCCGCCCGACGCTCCCAGGCCAGGCTCAACGGATCTCGGTCAGCGCCTCCGTGTCGGCCCGCTCCTCGGCGCGGTGCCCGGAGAGAATCCCCCCCATACCGTAGTTGCCTTCGTGGCAGGCGTATTCGAAGACGGCGTCCGTGCTGCGCCTGAGCGGAATCAGCACCGTCCACGGCCGCGTCCAGACCGAGGCGTCGGTGATCCTCACCTCGTAGTTGAGCGTGTCGGGACCGACCCGCGTGTAGCGCTCCACCAGGTGCAGATGCTCCGCCGAGCCTCTGAAATTGCTCTGTGGAGAGAAGTTCGTGGTCTCGACGACCAGGGTGTCTCCATCCCACCGCCCACGGGAATCCCCGTTCCACTGACGGACGCCATCGGGCGCATGCGGGCTGTCGCTGATCGGGATCAGCGTGACGTCGTGCGCCATCTCCTTCAACACGGCCACGTGCCCCGAGGTCTGGAAGATCTGGAAGTAGCTGTTGTAGCCGGCACCCAGCCGCGGCACCCCGAAGTTGGCGCACCGTTCACCGAGACTCCGGTCTTCGGGCCCGTCGGCGGGATGGGCGCTGCGATAGGTGCGACGCTCCTCGGTCCGGCGCTCCGCGGCCGCCGTCAGGGCCGGTACCTGCCCGTCGGGCGGGTCGATGACCAGCGACGTCTGATGCGTGAAGTCGCGGTCCGCCATCCAGAACTGGTTGTAGTTACCGGTGGTGTCGTAGGAATCGGCGTCGGTGAGCCCCGCCAGCGCTTTGAGCACCAGCTGGTCGCCGAACTGCGCGTCGAGCCCGCTCGCGATGACCTGGGCCGCCGCCACCTTCAGCGCGGCGAGCTCCTCGTCGGTGAGCCGCTCCTTCCCGGCCCACTGCGGGGGCCGTTCGAGCGGCGTCACGTTGTTGTTGGCCCAGACGCCTTGCAGATCCGGGTGCCCATCCGCGGTCCGCGGCAGCGTCCAGCCGTGCCCATCCGAGGCGCCCTGCCCGGCAGACAGTGCCGGCGTGAACGACATCACCACGACCATGAGACCCACCGCAGCGAGACATCGAACGTCTATTGGTGTCCTGCTCCTGGCGCGTGTGCCGTGTCCAGACATACCGACACGGTAGCCGCGGCACACCGCGTTTGTCCAGTCGTCAGCTGGCCACTCAGTCCAGATGCCCGCGCTCGGCGTCTCCCATCTCTACACCGCCCTCCGGAAAGTACTCGCGCCAGCGGTCGGAGACCTGCGCGGCGATGTCGGGACGGCAGGTCAGCTCTGTCGGAAACGACGGTGGCAGACGTGCGTCGATCACGATGGGCGACGTGTAGACGAGGTGGTTGCGGACGACGCGGGTCTGGGCCGCGTGGATGTCGGCGGCCGGCTCGAACCGTGTGAAGGTGGTCCACAGGAAGTTCATCGCGCTCTTCGCGGCCCGGGCCGGCTCGTCCGTCATGACCACCAGCGGCCAGTCGGCAAAGGCCGCGTGCGACGCCACGCGCGCCGCCGCGTCCGGGTCGGCGGCGAACGACGGTCCGCCCACAACCAGACACCCACGACAGAAGACCCGAACGTCGGTGATCCCGTGCGGGAGATCGGCGGCCGCAAACTCGCCGGGCAGGTCCCGCACCGGGTCGCCGAGCCCCAACCACACGCCCTTCGAGCCCAGGTTCACCTCCGGCCCGGTGTAGTCGAGCGTGTCCATCGACAGGTTGGAGAACACGTAGAGGTCGGTCTCGGGGTTGGTCCGCGCCAGCAGATGCTCGAGCGTGGCCGGGAAGTCCTTCAGGTCGACCGGCTGGTCGGTGACCAGCAGAAACTTCGTCAGCGAGAGCTGCCCCTCGCCGAGAATCCGGAACGCGCTGGCCATCGCCTCGCGGGCGTAGCGCTGCTTGACCACGGCGGCCGAGAGCGCATGATAGCCTGTCTCGCCATACGACCAGAGCTGCTCGACCGCCGGCATCACCAGCGGAAAGAGCGGCGACAGCAGCTCCTGCAACAGGTCGCCGATGAAGAAGTCTTCCTGGCGCGGTTTCCCGACCACGGTCGCCGGATAGATCGCGTCGTGACGCCGTGCCATCCGGGTGATCCGGAACACCGGGTAATCGTGACGCAGCGAGTAATAGCCGTAGTGGTCCCCGAACGGGCCTTCGGGTTGCCGCGTCCGTGGGGGCACCGAGCCGATCAGCGCGAACTCGGCGCCGGCCACCAGCGGATGCGGCCCGATTCCCTCGACGAGCCGCAACCGCTCTCCGGCGATGAGCGATGCCAGGATCAGCTCCGGCACGTTCTCCGGCAACGGCGCGACGGCCGCCAGGGTCAACGCCGGTGGTCCACCCAGAAAGACGGTCACCGGCAGGGCGGCGCCGCGTCTCTCCGCCGCGTGATAGTGAAATCCGCCTCCCTTGCCGATCTGCCAGTGCATACCGGTGGTGCGCGCATCGTGGATCTGCAGGCGATAGACCCCGAGGTTGTGACCGCGTCCGTCGGGATGCTCGGTGAAGACGAGCGGCAAGGTGATGAACGGCCCGCCGTCCTCCGGCCAGGTCGTCATCGCCGGGAGCCGGTCCAGCCGCACATCGTCGGTGACGACGTCGGTCACCGGGCCACGGCGCACGCGGCGGACACCGACCCGGAACAGCTCGGCCGTGAGGTCCCGTGCGCCCCACAGCGTCGCCGCGGTCGGAGGCAATGCCGTCTCGACCAGCTCGACCAACCGGCGGATTAGCCGCTGTGGCCGCTCGCCAAATGCCAGCTCGGCGCGCCGCGCGGTTCCGAACAGGTTGGTGACCAGCGGAAAGTCGGCGTCGCCGATGTTCGAGAAGAGCAACGCCGGCCCCCCCGCGGCCACGACCCGGCGATGGATCTCGGCGGCCTCGAGCGCCCGGGCGACCGGTGCGGTGATCTCGACGAGGTCCCGGTCGCGTCTGAGTCGATTCAGGAAAGCACGCAGGTCGGGGAAGGACATGGGGTGCGGGTGCCCAAGGAGTCAGACGGCGGGTGTCAGAAGGCAGGAGGTAGCCGGAGGGCTTCCCCAGCCTCTATTCAGAAGCGCACGAGATCGCCGGTTGGCGGCGGTGCCCCCGGAGGTCGTCACGCAAAGCCCTGCAGGGCATCCTGCTCTGACTCGAAGAGGTCGAACAGGCCGACCACGTTCATGACGCGGAGTGGCTCGGCGACATACGCATGGACGTGGCAGAGCGCCAACCGTGCGCCGGCCCGGGCGGCCGCCTGCTGACCGGCGATCAGGTCGCCAAACCCATGGCTGTCGAGCGACGAGACGCCGGACAGGTCGAGCAGGAACTTGGTGCGGCCCTCCTCGGCGAGATCCCGGATCCGGTCCGTCACATCCGTGCTGATGTCACCCAGTCCCTCGGCACCGACTTTCAGAACCACGACATCGCCGACGAGCCGTTCTGTCTTGCACTGCATCGTCAATCGACCTGTCCGACGGCCTAGGATTGCGCGCCTATTCTGCCCTGCTTTGGCGCAGAGTGAAAGGGGACCGACAAAACGGGCCGGCAAGCAGGAGGATGCCCACCAGGCCGAGGTTGGCTGCGCGCCGGGCCCTTCGACTGTGTCGGTCGCCGCGGGTCTTCAGGCCCGGCCGCTACGGACTGGATGGGCCGGCCGCGGTCTCGAGCCGCTCGAGGAACGCCCGGACCCGGGCCGCGTTGGCCCCGAGGTCGCCCCCACCCACGCGGGAGACCGAACGCACGTCGACCCGCGCACCGCCATCCGCCCGGCGCACCCGGACGACGATATCGTCCTTGAAACCGAACCACAGCGTCGTGGCGGTCGCCTCGACACGCCCCGCCGCCGGGTCGACCGCGACGATCTCCCAGCCGAGCTCCTGCGCCACCTCGTGGGCCCAGCCAACGATGCGGTCGGGCGGGTGGTCGAGGACCAGCGTCTCCAGATCCGGATAGGCCTGGCGCTGTGCGTTGGCGACGGTCTGACCTCCGTGCTCGAGCGAGTTCGGCGCATCGGCGCGCAACGGCACGACCGCCTCGAATCGCGGCGGATCGCCGAGGTCGGTGGTGATGTCGTGAATGGCCGGCAGCCCGAGCGCGGACAGCACGATGAACAGCGGGCCGAGACCGGTGGCCGCCGACATTGCCGCGGCTCCCATGACCGGTCGGCGACTCCCCGGCGCGCCACGGCCGCGCACCAGCGTCGTCACCGCGACCGGCAGCACGACGAGCGAGAGCAGGACCCCGATCAGCAGGGCGAGGAACGCGATGGCGAGCGGCAGCACGCCAACGCGATACCCCAGCG
>JADFPE010000230.1 GCA_022562495.1 Acidobacteriota bacterium | reverse complement strand
CCTCGAACGGATACATCCTGACCAACAGCCATGTGGTCCGTCAGGCGGGAGCGCTCGATGTCGTCCTCGCTGACGGCCGCCGATTCCCCGCGGAAGTGGTGGGAGACGACCCGGATACAGACATCGCGGTGATCCGGGTTTATGCGCCGGACCTCCAACCCGCTCTCCTCGGAGATTCTAGGGCGCTCAAACCGGGACAGCTGGTGGTCGCCATCGGCAACCCCTTTGGATTCCAAACGACAGTGACCGCAGGCGTCGTCAGTGCGCTGGGGCGGTCGATGCGCTCGGAGTCCGGCCGTCTCATGGACGGAATCATCCAGACCGATGCCGCGCTGAACCCGGGCAACTCGGGGGGGCCCCTCGTGGATTCGCGAGGGGAGGTCATCGGGGTCAATACGGCAATTATTATGTCGGCGCAGGGATTGTGCTTTGCGATCCCGATTACCACGGCGAAGTTCGTCGCGGGTCTGCTCATCCAGGACGGTCGCATCCGGAGGGGATACCTCGGGGTGGGAGGCCAGGACGTCCGTCTCCCCGAGGCGCTGCTACGCACCCACAGACTTGAAGATCCTCGCGGTATTCTCGTGATCCAGGTCGAACGGGGCAGTCCCGCCGATCGAGCCGGAATCGAAGAGGGGGATATCCTCGTCGCGTACAACGACAAACAAGTCGGCGGCATCGATGACCTGCATCGGCTGCTCACGGATTACCATGTGGGGGTTGCGGCCGAGCTCACCCTGCTACGCGGGTCGGAGAAGTTCATCCTCCGCGTGGTCCCCGCGGAAGCCCCATCGCCTGAGCAGGCTTCGCCTTGATTCAGTGCAGCCGGCGGACGGCAGGCTGGCAGAAAGTGCCGATTCGGGTTAAACTATCATTATGGCAGTCCTGATTCGTCTCGGGGTCCTGTTGATCTCCGCTGGGTGTCTCACCTTCCTTCTGCTGTCGCTGAGCGCTGAACGCGCGTTGCCGGATGACGCCCCCTTCCCCTTGGAATCTCGTGCCGGCCTCCTGGTGGCTCCCGAGCGGGAGTCCTCCGAGGACCCGCGGGTCGGGCGGATGATGTTCTTCGAGTCGTTCACCACCGCGGAGGAGCGAGCCGAGAACCGCGAGCAGGTGCTGCGCTGGCAGCACGCGCAACGGGCCAAGGGGCTGTGTCGGTGCGGCGCCCGGATTGCACCAGCGAGTAAAGGTCGGTGCTGGGAGTGTTTGGAGCGGTGCCGCCGTGTGCAAGCCGCCCGGCGTGGGAAGCCGGTGACAGGGTGGCGGCGGCGCGGACGGCCGCTGCTGGGCAGTCTGGGTGTACGGCGGCCGGCGTTTGAGCGGGAAGAGCGGCGGCGGACCCGGGTCCGGCAGCGCGCCGCGCAGTAGGCGTGGCCACGGTCGCACGCCGGACAGATCGCGAAGAGGCGGCCGCACCAGCGGCAGGTCTTCTGGCGGAGAGGGCGGAAGGGCTGGTCCACGGGGTCGGAGTCCGCAAGGCGACCTCCGACCGGACGGCGAGCCCAAACCGTGACACAACAGCAGCGACTGGCTCGGTCTGTCGGAGAGCGAGGCGGTCACGAGGGTCCGGAGGTCGAGTCCGGGCCCTCACCTACGTCTGCGTCCCACCCGTACGCTATCCGAAACACCGGGGCAACACCACGGCAGGGGTTATGGACGCTGGCGCACGTATGGACGCACACGACGCGTCCACAAGATGCTTGCAAGACCGCCCGGAGGGCGGTTTCGCACAGCGCCCACAGCCTGTCATCTTCCTATTGAAGAAGAATCCGAAGAACCCACAGACCGCACCGACGCGACGACACGCGTCCAGATTTGTGCACTTTCACGTGAGCGCCGACTCTACGGCCACATCGTCTCGAACCTGCCGCGGCCGGCGGCGTACACGAGGTCGCCGTAGGCGTCCCAGTCCGCAGTCGCCGACGGGTCGGCGCGCCCGTCCTGGAGCACCGTGAGGTTCGCCCGCAGTTGTGCGATCGTCGCCGGCGCGCTCAGGACCACCTGGACCGCCGGGGCCGCCAGACAATAGCGGTAGCAGTCGGCCGCCGACGGGACCGGTCCCGACCAGTCGGGGTGCCCGTCGAGCAACGTGCGCCAGCGTGTCGCGGTGAACGCCACGACGGGAATGCCTGCTGCCTCCGCCGCCGGGAACACCGACGCCGCGGCCTTGCGATGCGCCATGTTGAAGCGGTGCATCAGGACGTCGACGCGGCCGTCGTCCACCAGCCGGCGCGCGAGGTCGCGGTCATGCGCGGAGGCGCCGACATATCGAATCGCGCCGGTCTCGCGCCACTCGCAGAGCAGATCGAGCACGCCTGCGTCATCGAACACCCTGGGGAAATCGTCGGAAGGCGAGACGTATTCCGCGAAGAAGACGTCTAGCGTCTCGACGCCGAGGCGCCGGCAGATCGCGCGGCGCGCTCGCTCGAGTCCCTTCCGGTTCCGCGAGCCGGAGCCGGTGGCTACGATCACGTCATCGCGGGCGCGGCGCAGCACGGGCGCGAGGCCGTCAATCAGCGACTCGTGGCTGATGGAGTAGAAGAAAAAGAAATTGACCCCGGCCGCGTGCGCGACTCGGACGCAGGCGCGCTGCTGCTCAGGGTAGGCGGCCAGTCCGAGCGGGCGAGCCGGCGCACCGGCCAGGGTGGTGATCATCGAAGAGCTGCGGCCCGGACATTCGGTGACGGATTGCTGACTCGGGGCTCCAGTCGGTGCGCTCGAACCCCGTTAGCTCCCACCCGCGCAATCGCACATCATGTCGCAGCGTGTAGGTCTCATCCGCCGTCCTGACCCTGAAGTACCGGTGGTCGGGTGTGCACCACTGGGCGACGACCGCCAGGAGCTCGACGCGCTGGTCCCCACGGGTGAAGCGGCGCGGCGTCTCGTCGCCCCGAGCGCCCGCGTAGCCGTCGACGGCAACCGCGAGTGCATCGCGCACCCGCCGAGTGTAGATTCGATACCCGGCAACGGCGTCTCACTGGCGGGGTGCCGCTGTGCTGGATTGCAAGGCCAAAATCAGGGCGTGTCCGCGGGCACTGGCAGTTCCGTCCCGCGCAGCCCGAGTGCGAAGAAGTACCACAAAGCCGCGACGCCCCATGCCAGAGCGACGACCACGCCCAGATCGACGATGCCACGCCAGGGTGGGGGCAGGGCGCGCACGGCGATGATGATCAAGATCACGGCCACCGCCAAGGTCCAGCTGCTAATGAGCCGCCGCCGGGTGGCGTGGATGAGTCCCATGCAGAACACGGGCGCGAGCGCCACGTTCCAGAGCTGGGGGTTGTCCTTCAGGTGCAGGGCGCGCGCGGCGACGCGGGGGGAGTAGCCCCGCTGGAAGGCCATATAACCCTCGGTGATGCCTAAGAAAACCAGGCTGATACCGCAGGCTATCCAGTGCCACCAGTCCAGGTCCATGCGCAGAGTCTGCAGGGCTACAGCGCCCAGGCGGAAGACCGCTGAGAGCAGCAGCAGGCTTACGCCCGCCACGCCCCAGATCATGCCGAGCTGTCCGACGAGTCTGGCACCGACGCTGGAGACCGGCCCGTCGGCCGCGGACAGTCGCACACACCTCGCGTTCTCGGGGCTCACCGCGTGGCTTCTCCGCTGTTGCCCATCGCATCCGTGGGCCACACTCGGTCGCGCCGCTGCGGTGCCACGGCTGGATCCACGGCACCAGCACCATCAGCAGGAGCAGGGCCTGCCAGCACTGCATCCCGACATTCGCGGAGGGTCTCTGGTGTCACGGCAAGACCACGCCGTGGCATCGGCGGGTCGCGCTGACAGTATATCCAGCACCGGGCCCGGGGTCCACGCCGGGTACCCGTTCGAGCGGCAGAGAGGGGCCTGTTTCGCTGCGTTCCTCGCAGGTACGTCCTAGGCGACGTTGCACGTTGGGTCGTGCCGACCGGGCGTGGGTGGTGCGTGTCGCGCGTCGACGAGGGCACGAGGACGGGTGCGTCGCGGTAGCCGAGCAGGACACCGCCAAGACCGGGCCGACGCGGCACGCTCACGACTGCGGCGTCGCCGGCCACGAATGCGTCGCGCCGCCTCGGGGAAAGGCTCTAGCTGGACGCCACTAGATTCCGCATAGAGCTTCCTCGGTCTCCCCGATCGTCATCGAGGAGCAAGGCGGACCGGCCTTCGAGCACGAGGCTCGGCACAGCCGGAGACAGCTCGGCATCGTTCGGGGCGCCCACGGTCACGATCGCCGCCATGTGCCACAATGGCGACGACCCAAGTCATTCGGGAGGCAATGATGAGTGGAACGGGATTCGGACCAGGCGGGATCATGAAGGGCGCGGCTATCGGCGGCGCCGCGGCGGGGGTCCTCAACGTCATCCTCTACGTGGCGGGGGGCGCGGCAGGCGCCGAGTACATGATGATGCCGCCGGGAGCCACCGACCTCGCGCCGATCCCAATCGCGATGCCGTTCATCCTGAGCCTCGTGCCCGCCCTGCTCGGCGGTGGGGTGCTCATCGGCCTCACCAAGGTCGTGCCCGACAAGGCCTGGAAGGTCTTCCTCGGCCTCTGCGCCGTCGCGTACCTCGTGATGCTCGCCGGTCCCCCCCTGCAGATGGCCGAAGACACGGCCGCGATCGTCTTCCTGGAGCTGATGCACGTCGTCGCCGTCGCGGGCGCGATCGTCGGCATCCACAAGTTCGGCCGGAGCTAGGTACGGGCGTCGCGGAGGCCGCCAGGGAGGCCGTCCAGCACGGCGGATGTGCTCCTGTCAGCCACGCTGCCGAGCGCAACGCGGTGGCGACGGCCGTGAGGCCGGTCGGCGGCGCGCTGCGCGCACCTCCTCCCGGCAGGGGTCCACGTAGAGCCGGCTGGCTCGCACGGGTCGGGGACACAGACCACCGCCCGTACACGCCACTGCGCCAAGCACGCGCCTGTGCCCCTGCTCCGGCAATGTGCTCGCTCTGGACGACCTGAGCACCGTCCGGCCAGCATGGGTAAGTGATCCGTCCCACCGGCTCCCATCGCGCCGACTTCGGTCGTCTAGGTCGTTGATGTCGTCACTGTGCAGTGGGGTACCGGGGACGCACGCACAGCAACCGCCGGGTGTTCTCGCCGATGTCCAGGATCGCCCTCACCGACTGAGGAGGTACAACCCAGACGACATTGACGACCACACGACGGCCAAGGATGTCCTGCCGGGGCCTGCCCGCAGCCAGCACCGAGAGCACGACCGAAACAACTTTGACGACAGAATCTCCCCGCCCAGCACCTGACCCGGGCTCCTCACGTCAGCGCCGATCCAGGGACAGCGGAGACGACAGATACGAGCTTGACGACGAAACTGCCACCCGCGCTTGCTGCGAACAGGGGTGATTGGCGCGCGTCTGAGGCGGCGTCAGAGACTTCCTTAGCCATCCGTTAGCTTGCCGCCGCTACAACGCAAAAAAGACCAGGAAATGCTGGCCTTTTTGAAGGTTGGTGCCGAGGGCGGGGATCGAACCCGCACGACCCAAAGGGTCACAGGATTTTAATTTCTTCTAGCGTCCGACCTCAGATCGACGTTTTTCCTAATAATTCTGCGTTTTCAATCAGATAGCCGGACTCCAGAAATTACGAGGAGTGCGTCTGAATACGAGGAGTGAGGCTTGGCGCGCCATAGCTCGGTCACGCCATGCGAGCGACGGCGGATCCTGACAGGAACAGTTTAGGGACAGGTCGGGAACAGGCGACGGTCCGCTCAAACGGTCGCGGCTAGACGATCTCGATGAGCGTCTCCCCTCGCTCCAGAGCCGCCACGATGGCCGGCAGGGCCGACTCGACCCGTTGGAGCAGGACCGTGCGTCGGGTATTCCCGATGCGCAACCAGACCACCGCGGGACCGCTACCCAGGACCCGATGCACGGCGAAATCCTCATCCTTCGTCACGATGACGGCGCCTGCGCGTTCGGCGTGATCGCGAATAACACTGTCAGGTGACGACGCGAGATCACAGTCGGCAACGTGTTCCGCCTTGTGGCCCAGGACTTCGATTCGCCGCGCCAGGGCGGGCGGGAGTTGGGCATCGACGAGAAAACGCACCTACGCGCTCCGGAGAACGGGGTGGTCGCTCTGCCGCGCCGCGAACTCCAACACAGCGGTCACGTCCTCGGACTCCAGGTAGGGGTAATCGTCGAGGACTTCTTCTCGGGTCGCGCCCGCGGCCAGGAGGTCGAGGATGTCCTTGACGCGGATGCGGAGTCCGCGGACGCAGGGGCGTCCGCCGCACACGGTCGGGTCCACGGTAATCCGGTCGATCGCGCTCATATGGCCTCCTGCGTCCTGACAGCCAATTCTAGCGTGGGTCGGGACCCGGTTGCGAGGGCCCTCGCAGGCGATGCAACCGATATAATTCTACGACTCTCTGAAACGGACATGCCACTCAGCCCCGGCACCCGGCTCGGCGTCTACGAGGTCACCGCCAAGATCGGCGAAGGCGGTATGGGTGAGGTGTATCAGGCCCGTGACACGAAGCTCGACCGGGACGTGGCGCTCAAGGTGCCCGAGGCGTTCACCGCTGAACGTTTACCGCTGACCCTGATCGGCGGACAAGGAGATAGAGAATGGTACGAATCATGTTCTCGTTGAGAAGCATCGGGGTCGTGACCGCTGCGGTGCTAGCGGTCTCGCTTGTCGCACTGCATGCTGGCCAGCCACCCGGCGCGGCGGTCCCGATGGATACGGATGACATCGGGGGAGTGGTCACCGGCCCCAACGGTCCGGAAGCCGGCGTCTGGGTGATCGCAGAAACAGAGGATCTGCCGACCCGGCACATCAAGATCGTCGTCACCGATGACGAGGGACGCTATCTCGTCCCCGACTTGCCGTCCGCCACCTACGACGTCTGGGTACGAGGCTATGGGCTGGTGGACTCCGAGAAGGTACGGGCCGAGCCGGGCGACGCGGTGAACCTGACCGCCGTGGCCGCGCCAGACGCGCAGACCGCCGCGGAGTACTACCCGGCCCAGTACTGGTTCGCCCTGCTCCAGATGCCGGCGCCCAGCGAGTTCCCTGGCACGGGACCGGGAGGGAACGGGATCTCCCCGAACATCGAGAGCCAGGGCGAGTGGATCCGGTCGGTCGTCAACACGGATGGCTGTACCGGATGCCACGCGCTGGGCAACAAGGCCACACGGGAGATCCCAGAAGGGCTCGGCGACTTCGATTCCCATCTGGATGCGTGGGACCGTCGCGTGCAGTCTGGACAGGCAGGCGGGAACATGGAGTCGAGGTTGGCCCAGGTCGGCCGAGGGGCCGCCCTGGCGATGTATGCCGATTGGACCGACCGTATCCAGGCGGGCGAGTATCCGACGGCGCCACCGCCACGACCGCAAGGCATCGAGCGCAACGTGGTCGTCAGCCTGTGGGACTGGGCCGACCCCCGCGCGTATATGCACGACCTGATCTCGGCCGACAAGCGCGATCCCAACATCAACGCGAACGGTCCGGTGTACGGCGCCGCGGAGAACAGCGTCGATTACGTGCCGGTCGTGGACCCGACGACGCATGTGGCGAGCAGGTTTTCCTTGGAGGTCCGCGACCCGCTCACCCCCACCACGGCGTCGACGCCACCGCTGATGCCGTCGCCGTACTGGGACGACGAAGTCATCTGGGACAGCCAGAGCGTGGCGCACAGCTTCGCGATGGACCAGCAGGCGCGCGTGTGGATCGGACCACAGCACGCGCACCGCCTCGACCTTCCGGTCGACGGTCTTCTGTCCGGCCGCTCCGTGGTCCGCGTCGGGATA
>JADFPE010000229.1 GCA_022562495.1 Acidobacteriota bacterium | reverse complement strand
CGCAAGGCTTGCCGACGGCGCCACCCGAGTTGCTCGGGCTGGCGCCGGACCGTCTCGAACGGATCGTGACCCTCGTGCAGGAAGCGGTGGACCGGACTGAGGTCGCAGGCGCGGTGACGCTCGTGGCCCGACTGGGGCGGGTCGGGCATCTGGAGGCGGTCGGGTGGCGGGACATCGAGCGCGACGCGCCGATGGAGACCGACACGCTGTTTCGGATCGCGTCGATGACCAAGGCGGTCACCAGCGTGGCGGTGATGCAGCTCTACGAAGTGGGGGCGCTGCTACTGAGGGACCCCGTGTCGCAGTATCTCCCCGCGTTCGCCAGGATGGAGGTCCTGACGCCGCCTGAGGCGGGTGGGGCGGAGTACACGCTCGAGCCGGCGCGCCGGCCGATCACCATCCGCCATCTGCTGACCCACACGTCCGGGATTAGCTACCGGTTCCTGTCACCCCCATATCTGGCTCCTTACTATGTCGACGCGGAGATCTCGGACGGGCTGAGCCAGACCGAGGGCACCATCGGCGAGATGGTCGACCGGCTGGCCCGGCTGCCGCTCGCGCACCAGCCGGGCGCGCGGTTCACCTACGGGCTCTCACTCGACGTACTGGGGCGGGTCGTCGAGGTGATCACCGGCGAGACGCTTGCCGACTACATGACGGCCGAGATCTTCGAGCCACTCGGGATGGTCGATACCACGTTCTATGTGGAGGCGGCGGAGGCCGCGCGGTTCGCGTCGATCTACCGTCCGCGCGGCGACGGCATCGCCCGGCTGCCGGAGACCCCGGTGGTGAGCGCCGACCGCAGGACGATCTACTCGTCCTCTTACCCGTATGACGGTCCCCAGACCTATTTTTCCGGTGGCGCCGGGCTGTCCTCGACGATCTCCGACTACGCCCGGTTGCTGCAGGCGCTGTTGAACGGTGGGGAGCTGGACGGCGCGCGGATCCTGGGACGCCGCACCGTGCAGCTGATGACACGCGACCATCTGGTTGGGCTCGGTGTGCCGGACACGGGCCAGCGGTTCGGTCTGGGGTTCGCGATCTCCGGGGACCCCGGGCTGACGGGTGGTCCGAGATCCGAGGGTGCCTTCGGCTGGCTCGGGTTTTTCAACACGGTCTACTGGGTGGACCCGGAAGAGCAGCTTGTCGCGATCATCATGACGCAGCTGTACCCCAACGACGGGTCGCAGCTGACCGACAAGTTCGAGGTCGCTGTCTACAGCGCAATCCTCGATTGATCCGGAGACCAGGTCGGATTTCGGCAGCAAGATTCTTCAGGCCCGTCGGGCTGGGAGTGGACCATGTTGCCGGGGCGACCCTGAAGGGCCTTGCTACTGAATGCTGAGCAGCTCGATATCGAAGACGAGCGTCGCACCGCCAGGAATGAGACCGCCGCCGCCGCCTCGGTCACCATAGCCGATGCTGGCCGGAATCCAGAACCGCCGCTTCTCGCCCACGACCATCAACTGCACGCCCTCGGTCCAGCCGGCGATCACGCCGTTGAGCGGGAACGAGGCGGGCGCGCCACGCGCGACCGAGCTGTCGAACATGGTGCCGTCCGTCAACCAGCCAGTGTAGTGGACCGTCACGTTCGACCTCGGGCCCGGGTGCTGCTCCCCGGTGCCTGCCTGCAACACCTTGTGCGCCAGCCCGGACGCCATCGTCTCGGCGTCGGCCGGGGCTGCCGCGACGTCATCGGGGGCTGGCATCTGCGCCGAGGCCGCCGCCGCGACACCGACGAGGACCACGGTCATGACCACGAGCTCGGGAGCAATCGATCGAATCAATGTCATCATGAGGGAGATCTTATCCCAAGGAGAACGCCCAAGGAGTCAGGAGTCAGAAGTCAGAAGACAGGAGGAAGCGGGGCGGCTTCGCCAGCTTCTACTTCAGAGTAACGATTATGCATCTAGCGACTTGTCCGCAGACGGCGCGAGTTGGGGTGGTGGTCTGCTTGTCGATACTGGTCGGCACGGCCGGCTTCGCGCAGGCGCCGGCCGATGCCGACCATTTCTGGCCACAGTGGCGCGGGCCGCTCGGCACCGGTGTGGCGCCGCATGGTACGCCGCCGGTCGAGTGGAGCGAGTCCACCAATATCCGGTGGAAGGTGGAGATTCCGGGGCGGGGCTCGAGCACCCCGGTCATCTGGGGTGACCGGCTGTTCGTCCTCACGGCGGTGCCGATCGGCGATGCGGCGCGTTCCCAGGGCGGCCTGTTCGCCCGGCTTCGCAGACGGATCTTGGGCAGTGTGGCGGCCACGCATGCACAGCGGTTCACGGTGCTGGCGATCGATCGGCGCGATGGACACGTGATCTGGGAGCGGGTCGCCCAGGAGGAGCTGCCACACGAGGGTACCCACCAGACCGGCTCCTGGGCCTCGCCGTCGGCGGTCACCGATGGAGAGGTGGTCTGTGCGTTCTTCGGGTCGCGTGGTCTCTATTGCTACGACCTCGATGGCCGGCCGCTGTGGGAGACCGACCTGGGCGACATGCGGATCCGCATGGGATTCGGCGAGGGGGCGTCGCCCACGCTGTATCGCGATCTGCTGATCGTGCTCTGGGATCACGAGGGCGACTCCTTCATCGTCGCCTTCGACAAGCGCACCGGCCAAGAGCGCTGGCGCACGCCGCGCGACGAGAAGACCTCCTGGACCAGCCCGCTCGTGGTCGAGTACGAGGGGGGCGCGCAGGTGGTGACGAGCGCGACCGGCGCCGTCCGTGGCTACGACGTCGACACCGGCCGGCTGTTGTGGCAGGACGAAGGGCTCACCCAGAATGCCATTCCATCACCGGTGGCCGGTGACGGTGTGGTGTTCGTCACCAGCGGGTATCGCGGGAACCGTCTCGTGGCGATCGATCTGTCGGCTGCCAGCGGTGACATCCGCGGGTCAGGCGCGGTGATCTGGTCCGTGGACCGAGACACTCCGTATGTCTCCTCGCCGTTGTTGCACGACGGGCTGCTCTACGTCCTGAAGGGCAACTCGGGCGTGCTGACGAGCTTCGATGCACACACGGGAGCCCGCCGGTACGGGCCCGAGCGGCTGTCCGGTATCCGCAACGTCTATGCATCACCGGTCGCGGCCGGGGGTCGGTTGTACGTCACCAGCCGGGATGGGACGACGATCGTGCTGCGCGCCGGACCGACGTTCGAGGTCGTGGCGATCAACCTACTCGACGACGGGTTCGACGCGTCACCCGCCATCGTCGACGGCGAGATCTACCTCCGCGGTCAGCAGTTTCTCTACTGCATCGCGGAGGACTAGCAGCCCGTGGTGAAAGTCCCGCTGCATTCGGCTGGCGCTGCATCCGGTCTGGCGGCGTTGTTCCTCGGTCGAATACTGCCGGTATGCTCCCTCGTCTCGCCTTGCCAGGCCGGCGCTTCACCACCCTCGGTGCGACGCACGACTTTCACCACGGACTGCTAGCCGTCTGTTTCTGACTTCTGCCTTCTGACTCCTGAAGTCTTCGGAACGGCGCGACCTCTGTTAACACGGGCGCCGTGTCACCCGTTATGCCTGATGAACGGGCCGGATGCCGGTTCGTGATGGAGGACAGACGTATGCTGGGACCCATCGACTTTGCCGAGATGCTCATTCCGATTTTCATGTTTCCGATGATCGGATACATCGTCTACATCACCCTGACCAACGCGCGGCGGCTCAAGATGGCGCGCATGCAGGCTGAGATGCACGGCAAGCTGCTCGACAAGTTCGGGACGAGCCAGGAGCTTGTGCAGTATCTCGAGAGCGAGGTGGGCCGGGCCTTTCTGGAACCGCCACATATAGAGCGCGTCAGTCCCTACAGGCGCATTCTGGGGTCGGTGCAGGTGGGGATCATCCTGTCCGTCGTCGGCGGGGTGTTCTTGTTGATGCGCAACGAGCCGGCCGTCCAGGGCGCGGTCGTCGTCGGAGGGCTACTGCTGGCGCTCGGTCTCGGCTTTCTGATCTCGGCCGCGGTGTCGTTCCGGCTCTCGAAGGCTTGGGGGCTGCTCGGGCCGCAGCAGACCGACGAGCGGTAGCGTACCCGAGAGGAGGTGCCGAGTGGAGCTGCCGGGATGAGCACCACCCTGCCGCTGGCCGCCGGGACTGGCGCCGACACGATCGGACACGACGCGCCGAGCATGGACGAAGAGACGTTCCGGTCGCTTTATGCGCGGATCGCGTCACCCTTGCGGGCGTACCTGCTGCGGTTGTCCGGTGACCCGGCGCTCAGCGACGACCTGCTGCAGGACACCTTCGTGCGGCTGCTGCAGGGGCGTGTGCCGCCGACGGATCCGGTCGGGCAAAAGCGGTATCTCTTTCGGATCGCGACCAATCTGCTGCACGACCATCACCGGCGGTGGTGGCGGTGGGGCAGCGAGCTGCCGGAGCTGTCGGTAACCGGCCCGGGGCCGGAGATCGCCCAGCGGACCGACGTGCGGCGGGTCATGGCCTTGATGAAGCCGCGAGAGCGTCAGCTGTTGTGGCTCGCCTACGTCGAGGGGTTCAGCCACGTCGAGATTGCAGAGATCGTGGGGGTGCGCACCACAAGCGTGCGGCCGATGCTGTTCCGGGCGCGTCTGCTCGCGAGACACGACACCGCGGCGCGTGCGACCCGGCCGATTGCGGTCTGGGAGCGGTTTGCATCCATCGTCGGTCTCGTGGCGCTCGTGGCGGCGGTGTGGCGGCTCTGGCCGGTACTCACGGCGTCGGCCGTCCAGGTCCAGCAAGCCTGGGTACTCAGCCAGACGACAGGTCTGGGGGTCATCTTCAACAGTGTGGCGCTGGCTGCCGCGACACTGCTGGCTTTTCTGATTTGGTTCGGGCTCTCCTTCGTGCGCGCCGAGGTGTAACGAGCCGGAGGTCCCACGTTGCTCGCGTCTGTCGTTCGCGATGTGCGCCACGCACTCCGGTTCCTCCGCCGCGGCCCCGGGTTCACGCTGACCGCCATCGTTGCGCTTGCGATGGGCATCGGCGTCAACACCGCCATCTTCAGTGTCACTCGCTCCGACGTGTCGCCAGGCACGGGGCTCGATGGCGACGACGACCCGGCGCTATAATCGGGCTCCCGGAAGCCACACGTGAAGATCACCTACATTACGGCGGGCGCGGGCGGGATGTACTGCGGCAGCTGCATCCGCGACAACGCGCTGGCAGCGGCGCTGATCGGGCGTGGTCACGACGTGACGCTCCTGCCGCTCTACACGCCCACCCGTACCGACGAGGAGAACGTCAGCCTGCGCCGCGTGTTCTTTGGCGGCGTCAGCGTGTATCTGGAGCAGTACGTCTCGCTGTTTCGCAAGACGCCCTGGCTGCTCGATCGGATCTGGGAGTCACCCTGGCTGCTGCGGACGGTCACGGGGCGCATGGTCGAGACACGACCGGAGCAGCTCGGGGCGCTGACCGTGTCGATGCTCGAGGGCATGCACGGCCACCAGCGGAAGGAGCTCGACAAGCTCGTGCACTGGCTGCGCGGCCAGCCACGCCCCGACGTGCTCGACATCTCGAACTCGCTGCTGATCGCCATTGCCGGACCGCTCAAGAACGCGCTGGGCTGTCCGATCGCCTGCACGCTGCAGGGCGAGAACGTGTTCATGGAGAGCCTGCTCGAGCCGTATCGGTCCCGGGCGAAGGAGCTGATCCGGTCGCACCTGTCACACGTCGACGCGTTTGTGGCGGTCAGCGACTACTACGCCGGCTACATGAGCCGTTATCTCGGGATACCGGGCGCCAAGATGCGCGTGGTGCCGCTGGGTGTGAACGTCGACCGGTTCGCGCCTGCGCCGGCGCACGCGTCCGCGCCCTTCACCATCGGGTATTTCGGTCGGATCGCCCCGGAGAAGGGGTTGCACCTGTTGTGCGACGCCTATCGCAATCTGCGCGAGCGGGGCGCGCTCGAGGGGTGCCGTATCGAGGTCGCCGGCTATCTGGGGCCGGCGCACGCCACCTACTGGCAGTCGATCGAGCGGGAGGTCGAGGCCTGGGGTCTGACCGACGAGATTCGCTACCGGGGCGAGCTGGATCTCGACCACAAGGTCACGTTTCTGCAGGCCCTCGACCTGTACGTGGTGCCGGCGGTGTATGACGACCCCAAGGGGATAGCGTTGCTCGAGGCGATGGCGTGTGGTGTGCCCGTGGTGGCGCCGCGTCGCGGCACCTACACCGAGATGCTCGAGCGGACCGGTGGCGGGGTGCTCGTGGAGCCGGAGCATCTGGCCGGTCTCGAGCAGACACTGGAGCACCTCGCCGGTGATCGCGCCCGGCTGGCCGAGCTGAGTCAGCGCGCGGCCGACGGCGTCAGGGAGCACTACAGCACCGGCGAGATGACGACCGGCGCGCTCGACGTCTACGAGCGGCTCATGCACGTCCGGACCGGATCGTGACTGGTCACCCGACCGGATTCCAGACCCGGGCAAACCCGAAGTCTTGAATGTCCTTCACGTTGCCCGTGGCGAGCTCGGTCACGCCTTGACGGCGCAGCGATTGCGCCAAACGGGCATCGTAGATCCGGCGACGCGCAAAGGTCGTCTCGGGTCATGGGCCGGACGGAGTAGGTACCGTCAACGTCGTGTCGGACGCCACGCCCCCAGCAACACCGCGACGATCGCCACGCCCAGCCACCGCTGCGGCCCGTTCACGAACACCACGGCGCCGTTGACGATCATGAAGAGGAAGAACCCCCGCACCGCAAGCTCCACCCCATGCGACCGGTTGCCGTAGCGCTCCGGCGACAGCCACCACCACGCCGTCTCGCCCACCCAGAGGGTGGAAAACAGATAGTTGATGTAGATGCCCCCGCCCCAGTTCCACCCGACCAGCGCCTGGGTCTGCGCGGCGGTGTGCGCGACAGCGGCCGCGTGACTCCAAAGGTGGTGGACCTGGAACGCCAGGGCCACGTGGGCCAGGTAGAGGCCGCATCCCAGCGTCAGCAGCCACAGACCGGCACCGCTGGTCCTCGCCGCTGGCCGCCTGCGCCCGACCTGCGCCGCGGCATAGAGCCCGAGCGCCAGCCAGATCGTCACCCGTGTGAGCAGCTCCCCCATGTGCGCACCAAGCCTATCCGCGCCTCATTCTAGAAGGCTGCTGAGATGAGCGCTCCGGTTTCGTGCTGTTCCTCCGCCTGCCCTGATTGGAACAGACGTGGTCGCAGGGAGCGAGGGCCGGGGGTGAGGGCTAAGGGCACTCTCCAGGGCTCGGGTGCGGGTGCTCGACGATCTATAATTTCCGCTCTCGCTGATCTCAGAACCAGGACGCGCGCGGCGTCCGGACCGATGAGCACCCCGTCGCCCCGCTATCGGATCCTCTCGAGCCTGGGCACAGGCGGCATGGGCGAGGTGTTTCTCGCCGACGACACGCAGCTCGAGCGGAAGGTCGCCATCAAGTTCCTGCCCGAGGCGCTGCAGCACGACCCGGTCGCGCGGGGACGGTTCGAGCGCGAGGCGAAGTCGGCCGCCGCCCTTGACCACCCCTTCATCTGCAAGATCTACGAGTTTGCCAAGGTCGACGGTCGCGCCGCCATCGTCATGGAGCATGTGGTCGGTCAGACCCTCGAATCGCGATTGGCCGAGGGACCGCTCGCGCCGGCGCAGGCGATCCAGATCGCCGCCGAAATGGCCGAGGCGTTGACCGAGGCGCACGCGCGCCGCATCCTGCACCGAGACCTCAAGCCGGCCAACCTGATGCTGACCGAGCAGGGGCATGTAAAGGTGATGGACTTCGGGCTTGCCAAGCGGATGCGCGACCCGGGCGGGAGCGACAGCCAGGATCTGACCCAGGGCAGCCTG
>JADFPE010000018.1 GCA_022562495.1 Acidobacteriota bacterium | reverse complement strand
TAACTCATTCAAGCAAAACGTTTGAAGTCAAGAATATCTTACTATTGAATTCTGCGCCAACAATTAGTCAAACCTCTTCTTTTTGTTTGAAAGATTCAGAGATAAAAATACTCAGTGAAAACCAAAATGAACCAAATATTTCCCCGCAGCTGTCTTCGTCGCGTAAGAAGGTGAGAAGCGAGTCGCGTGCCCTACCCAGCCAGTCCTCCACCGACTCGCGGCCCATCTGATCGAAGATCGACCGGACGCGGGAGATGGGATTGGCCAGCGTCCTGAGGGAGTGGAAGTGGTCGCCTGCATCGAAGAGCTCCATCTCCGAGCTGAGCCCATCGAGCATGACATCGCGCGCGATGCGGTCCCGCTCTCCATCGACGGATACGGCAGCGAGCTCGTCAAGCGTTCGCCTATCGAGTGCCGCTCGCGCGGCGAAGCCGTCCGGCGAGTAGTCGGTCATCTCGTGGTCATGGCCGGGCAACCCGGCGGCTGTCGCCAGGATCGGGTCGAGGGCGGCTGCCTCATCGACGTACGCGTCGGCGATCTCGAACGTGCGCGACATCCATACCTCCCAATCTCGTCGTAGGTGTTATAGCAGGTTGGGCTATCGTTCTCTCGCGGAACCCGCTAGGATTGGCCATCGATAAAAGAGAGGGGACCTAACCATGAAATCGATTTTTCGTGTTCTACTGTTTTCCTTGCTGGCCCTAGCGATCAGTGCCTGCGGTGACAGCGATTCCGAGGAGCCCTTGCCTACTTCCACACCGGTTCCCGTCGATGCACCCGACGTCCTTGGCCCATTCGCCGTCGGGACAACGACCGTCGGCCATCAGAACATGACCGGCTTCGTTGAGCAGGGCGGCCCGCATGGCGATTGCTTTGAAGTTCGTTTTTTCCTTCTTCAGTTCACCACCGAGGGCCTTGCAGTTGGCGAACACTAGTCCTTCCATCAACTGGTGCGTCGTGGCAATACGGGTTTTCTTCTTTTTCTGGGCTGATGCCGGTCCCAACAACAGTCCGAGGCAGGCAATTGCTGCCGCCACCGCAGGGGTCCATCGCAAAAGGCTCGCTCGTTTCATGTGCTTTTCCTCAGTTGTCAATGAGACCAGGCCGGCGACAACAACAGACAGGGAGTAGGCTCCCCACCGGCCGAAAACAGAAAAACCCCATCGGAACCGAACCGTCGATACCGTTGAGGCAGATATCGCCTTCCCGGAACGACCCGTCGCGAGCGGCCCGAGCATTCAACAGATGTCTCGATGCTAAACTGCCGACTGGATAGTGTCAAACGTCGGAACGAATTCCCAGGGTCAATCTTGGACTGTGACTGTGGAATCATCGGCTGTGTCATGACCGGCCGTCGCGGATCATTTCCAGCGCGGCGTTGCGTCCGCAAGCCCCCATCACTCCGCCCCCGGGATGCGCAGCGCTGCCGCACAGATACAGACCGTCAATAGGGGTTGCATACCTCGCGCATTGCCTTGCGGGGCGGACCAGAAGTTGGTCGAGCGCGTGCTCACCGTGGAAGACGTGCCCGCCGCTGAGGCCGTAGCGGTTTTCCAGGTCGTCGGGGGTGAGCACTTCGCGTGCGACGATCGAATCCTTCACGCCGGGCGCGAAACGCTCGAGTGTATCGACGACGGCGTGTCCGAGGTCCTTGCGCTGCTGAAACGTCCAGCCGCCGTCCAGGTCGTAGGGGGCATGGTGCGCGAGAATGGACACGACGCAGTGGCCTTCGGGGGCGAGCGCCGGCTGCGAAACGGTGGGAACGTGAATGTCCAGCAGCGGCGTCTCGGAACATCGGCGGTACTTGGCGGCGTCGAAGGCCCGCTCCATGTCATCGAGGCCGCCGGCGATGTGGATGTGCTCAAACGCCTCGTCGGGCCGCGACGCGAAACGCAAAGGACCGCTGAGCGCGAGATGGACCTTCGCGGCCGTTCCCCGGACGCGGAACGAGCGGATGCGCTGCGCGAAGGTGTGCGGGACGTCGCGCGCCGCCAGCAGGTGCAGGACGGTGCGGCGCGGATCGCACGACGCCGCGACGATCGGCGCGTCGATGGTCTCGCCGCCCATCAGGGTCACGCCCGTGACGCGGCGGGCGGCGACGCGGATGCGCTGCACGTCCGCTTCGGTACGAAACTCGACGCCGTGCTCGCTCGCCGCGTGGGTTAGCGCGTCCACCAAAGCTTGCGGCCCGCCGACGATGGCTGGGCGCGCGAGGCAGGCGTCGATCAGCAGGGCCGCCGCCGTGCCCGGCGAGCGCGGACCGGCGAACGATCCGAGCAAAGCCCGCCCGGCTAGTAGCGATTTCAACTCGTCGCTTTCAAACCACTCATCCAGCCAATCGGCCACGCTCATGGGCACGATGCGAAGCAGCTCCAGCATGTCCCGCCGGCCGAGGCGGCGAAATCCGAGCGCCTCTCGCCACAGTGCGAGCGGGCCGCCGTGATTGAGCGAATCCAGGCTGGGTGCCGTCCGACTGAAGAAGTCGGCAACGAATACGCGGACACGGTCGATGAACTCGCGGTACTCGGTGTATCGACGGGCGTCGTGCGGCGAGATCAGGAACAGTTCATCGAACGCCTCCCGCGCGTCGCTCGTCAGGAGCAGACCGCGACCCTCGAGCTGCGGTACGAAAACACGAGGCGGGTCGGCCGCCGTTACGAGGCCGTAGCGTTCCAACTCCAGGTCGCGAATCACGCTCTTGCGAACGGCAGTGGTGTCGTGCAGCAACCCGGTGGTGCGGTACCCGGGATGAAACTCTTCGCCGGCCGCGAGCCCGCCGAGCACGCCGCGGCGCTCGAGCACGAGCACCCGTCGGCCATGCCGGGCGAGCGTGGCGCCGGCGGTGAGGCCGTTGTGTCCGGCGCCGATCACGATGACGTCGAAGCCCTGTTTCATCTCGACCGGCTCATGCCTCTCGTGATTTCAAGATCGTCTTGGCGGCCAACTCGCCCGGGGCTCCCATCACGCCGCCGCCGGGGTGCGCCCCCGACCCGCAGATCCACAGATTGCGAATCGGCGTGCGGTAGTGCGCCCATCCCGCCGCGGGCCGATTGAACAAGAGTTGCTCCATACTCAGCTCGCCGTGAAAGATATTCCCCTCGGTCAAGCCGAACTCCTGCTCCAGGTCCCACGGCGTCAGCACCTGCCGGTAGAGGATCGCCTCTTTCAGGGTCGGACAATACTCGGCGAGCGTGTCGATCACGGCGTCGCCGAAGGCCTCGCGCTGCTCGGGCCAATGCTCGGCACCCTGCTTGATGTGATACGGGGCGTATTGCACGAAGATGGACATCACGTGTTTGCCCGGCGGCGCGACGCTCGGGTCGCACAACGACGGAATGACGACGTTTAGATAGGGTCGCCGCGAGAATTCGCCGTACTTTGCCTGATCGTACGCTCTTTCGAGATAGTCGATGCTCGGTGCGATCGCGATGTCGCCGCGCAGGTGCGGGCCGTCACCGGGTCGGCAGATGAACTCGGGCAGACGGTCGAGCGCGGCGACGCGCTCCTCACACTCGATGCCATGAAGATGTTGAACGTCATACGGTCCCCGTGGGCAGGTACCATTGCTACCGTGCACGTCGACACAGGCGACCGGGTCGTCCACGGCGAACCCCTCGTGACCTTCGTCCCCTCATAGTCACCGGCGTTCTTCCTCCATGATTCCCTCGATCGGGCCAGGCACACTGCTGATGTTTGCCGTCGGAGGGCTCCTGATCTACCTCGCCATTGCCAAGAAATACGAACCGACGCTGCTGCTCCCGATCGGGTTCGGCGTGCTCCTCGGGAACCTCCCAGACTCCCCGCTCAATCATCCCGGCGGCATGCTCTATCTCCTCAATGAGTTCGGCATCCAGACCGAGCTCCTCCCGCTCTTCATCTTCATCGGGATCGGCGCCATGATGGATTTCAGGCCGCTGCTGTCGCAGCCGATCTTCGCCGTCCTGGGAGCGGCAGGTCAGCTCGGCATCTTCGCGACCCTCATCCTGGCCACCGTGGTCGGGTTTCCGCTGAACCAGGCCGCCTCGATCGCGATCATCGGCGCCATTGATGGCCCAACCAGTATTTACGTCTCGTCCATACTCGCGCCGGAGCTACTCGCACCGATTGCGGTGACGGCATACTCGTACATGAGTCTGGTGCCGATCATTCAACCGCCGCTCATGCGGCTCTTCACGACACGGGCAGAACGCCTGATTCGCATGGAGTATGCGCCCCGTCCCGTGCCACATGCCGCGGTGATTACCTTCCCCATCATCGTGACCGTCGCGGTGGGCATCCTCGTGCCCGCGTCGGCCCCACTCGTCGCGACCCTGATGTTCGGGAACCTCTTGAAAGAGTCTGGCGTCGTCCCACAGCTGTCGAAAGCCGCCTCGAACGAGCTCGCGAACATCTCGACCTTGTTTCTCGGGCTCACCATCGGCAGCCTCATGCAGGCCGCCACGTTCCTCCAGACACAGACGCTCCTCATCCTCCTCCTCGGTCTCTTCGCGTTTGTGCTCGATACGGTGGCCGGGCTGCTCTTCGGCAAAGTCCTCGCGACCGTGACGCGAGGCAAGATCAATCCGTTGGTCGGAGCGGCCGGTATCAGCGCGTTTCCGATGAGCGGACGGCTGGTCCAGAAAGTGGCGCAAGAGGAAGACTTCACCAACCACGTCCTGATGCACGCGATGGGTGCCAATACCGCCGGGCAACTGGGATCGGTGATTGCGGGCGGGGTGCTGCTGACGCTGGTGCAGCGATTCGGTGGGGGCTAGGTCAAGCGAGGACGCCTACGGATCCACACGCTGCCACCAGACCGTGCCGAAATTCGCGAACGGCTCGTGGTCTACCGACATCTGCATCCGCACCTGATAGGCGCTCGGCGACCTCATGTAGGTCCGGCCCCGTAGACGCACGTGGCTTCCGTGCCGGGTGACCGCAGGCGCCTCCCAATGGTGCGATGAGTACCCACCCGAGTCGCCGTTCACGGGGCCGACTTTCAGGAGCTGATAGCCGCGGCTGTCGTTCTCCATCCGGACCAGGTACCGAAACCGCCTGTCGTAGATGAGACGCGATGTGATGGTGACCGCTTCATCCCCAGCCGTGGCCTCGATCGTGCTCTCGTAGGTGCATCCCTCCACGTGACGGATGGTCTCGGTCCCGAGGAACTCTCCGGCCTCACCCAGCGGCGACTCCGGCAACACGCCTTCGATCTCCCACGTGCCAACGAAGTAGTGGGGGTTGAACGGGGCCATGTCGTCGCCCTCGTCGTCCCCCTCGACGCCAACGGTCGGGCGACGCAGCGCGTTCAGGCCATCGATCAGATCGAGCTCCTGCTGGGTCAGGCATTGGCCCGGGACAACGGTCGCCCCCGGCTGCAGCTTGACGATAGGCTCGGCCTCGACCTGGGCAGCTGTCTGTGCGGCCAGCGGTGCGGCAAGACACAGGAACAGGATGGTGAATACAACGAGAGCCCGGGTCATGACCATGATCCTCGCTACCATGCTAGCTGCACGTATCGGCTAGCCCGACGACCGACAGCAGGTTAATCCGCGCGTCGCCGTCCGGGTCGATCAGCAGGCCCTTGACCAGCACCGTGTGGCCCTTCCGGAGAGCGTTGGTCGCGTTGACCTCGTCCGCCGTGGTGAACTGCGCACGGTCGCCCCACTCCAGCAGCGACTTCGCGTCCAGGAACTCGGCGACCCCGATGAGCTGAAACTCGCGTGAGCCGGGCGCCGTGTCCTTGGCCTCCTCCACCTGGGTCTCGTCGAAGACGTCGGGCTTGGCCACCGTCGGCTCGGCGGCACGGGTGAGCCACCAGCCGCCGGCATCGTCGCCCCGCTGCTCGACGCACCCGACGGTCTGGACGATCTGGACCTGTACATCCTTGAGCCGCGCCGTCACCGTCTGGCCGTGGACGACCGCCGGCCACGCCGTGGCCATCATGAGTCCGAAAGCTAGGACCGTCCGCTTGGTCATCACGTGATACTCCAGAGCTACTAAGTGGCCAGCCGCATGCAACCATCAGCATGCGGCTGACTAGAAAAAGGGGGCCGACGCGTGACAGCGTGCGACCCCCGTCGAAATCAGCCGCCGAACGCGTCAGACCCTATTCGTCGGTCGTGCCCTTCTCCTTGACCTCGTCGACCAGCGTGTATCCGACCAGGGAGAGGAACATGTCGTCCCAGCTCTGCTCCGACCAGTACACTTCCTTCTGAGGCGCCGGATTCAGCCTGTTGCTCGCCGAGTTGTCGTAGCGGGATATCAGCTTCAAGGTGCTACCGGCCGGCACCTGGAGCGGCTCTGTCAGCTGATACTGGTACTGCCAGTCGAAGCTGTAGTTCGGAACCCGCAGCAGGATCTCTTCGCGCCCATCCGGATAGGTCAGCAAATACGTGAAGTCCCTGCCGCGCAGATGCGCGTGGATGAGCAGGTTGTTGATAACCGCGTCGTTCTGGAAGGCCGCGAAACCGGTGACGGTCCAGTTCGCGTCGTTGGGCGGTATCGGCGCGAGCAGCGGGTTCAGTCCCTGACCCGCCTGATTTCTGCGACCTGCGGCCGCCCGCTCTTCCGGCGTCATCGGCGGCGGAGCCACCAGCTGCTTCCCCTGCGAAGTGGACTCGCGCAACAGGAGCGCATGCTCGGTCGTGTTGTCTTCCTCGTCGGCCAACCAGGCGCCGATCGACGGCCGCGCCGTCTCCGGCTTGCCAGTGGCCTGGTAGTGGAGGTTCCAGACGATCGTGTCGAAGAGGTCGCCGCGGATGCTCCGGGCGTGACCCTCCCGCACGACACTGGCACCCACACCGGGGATATAAGCACCGAACCCAGCGCCGGCCTCCGCCGCCGATGGGTCCTGGAAATCGTCAGCGTCTTCGGCCTCGTCGGCGTCCTTGTCCTTGGGCTCCTTGGCGGCCTCCGCCCGCGCTTTTCTCGTGGCGGCCAGTTCCTCCTGGTCGGCGTCCGGGTCGGGCACCAGCACGTAGTCAACCTCGGGGCCACCCGACCAGGCGGGGCCGGTGCCGATCTTCATGCCGGGGGGCGTGTTCATGAGACGCGTCACGATGTGGTGCGTCACCGGGAGGTTGCCCGGTCGCACTTCCGTCGCCGAGACCCACATGACGTCATCGAGCGGCAGCGGCGTGAACAGGTTGAAGTTCGGCGATTCGCCGTCGGCGTCGATATGCCACTCGACCGGGAAGTCGATCACGTAGTCCGGATCGAGCCCCGACGGATGGCTCCACCCCGCCTCGGAGAACCGGGGCGGCACCGGTGCGGGACCGTCGCCTTCCGGGGCTCCCGCGTCGACCCACGCGCTGATCGTGGCGATCTCGTCGGTGCTCAGGCTGGTGTCGTTCGAGAATTCGCCGAATCGCGGGTCGGCGAACCACGGCGGCATCTCTCGCGACGCCACCTTGGCCTTGATGGCACGCGCCCAGGGGCGAGCATCCTTGTAGGACAACAACGGCATCGGCGCAATCTGGTTCGGCCGATGACAACTGGCGCAGTTGCTGAGGAGAATCGGCCCCACGTCCTGGTTGTATGTGGGCGTCTCCGCGGCAGCCGTCGCGTGGGCGGGCGCCAGGGAGAGCACCATCAGGATTCCGGTCGCGACACTGAGTACTCGCTTCATGGTTCTACGTCTCCCACGGCTGTGAACGGCTGAAACAGCCACTTTTATCTTCAAACGTAGGCGATTCTAACAAATTGCCGCCAAAAACGTCCAGCGTCTCCCTCTCCCCCGAGAGTGGGGCATTTGGACTGCATCTTCCGGGCGAGGCGTTGTAAGCTGTCTGCACACGTCTCAGAGGGAGAACAGACACCATGCGCCAGCACTCGCCAGCCAAGACTCTTCTCGCCTGCGCCCTCGTCGTAGGGGCCGCGGCGATCACGCTCCATGGCCAGTACAGCCTCACGGTCAACAAAGACCGGCTGCTCAACGCGCAGAACGAGCCGCAGAACTGGCTGATCATGAACGGCGACTACACATCGACACGCTATTCCAAGCTCACCCAGATCAACCGCGACAATGTCAGGGATTTGCGGATGGTGTGGGCGCTGGCGCTCGGCGGCATGCAGGACACCGGTCGCAACGGTCCGGAGAGCGAGGTCAACCCGTTGATAGACAACGGCTTCATGTACACCACCGACGGGTGGGGCACGGTCTATAAAATCGATGCGCGCAACCCGGACTATGGAGACTTCGTGTGGATCGCCGACCCCGGCGTGGACCACGAGGGCAATTCTTCCCGCTCGCGGGGCATTGCGCTGTGGGAGGACAAGGTGCTGGCCAACCTGCCCGATGGCCGCGTCATCGCCATCGACCGCGACAACGGCGAGATCGTGTGGGACGTCGAGATCGCCGGCACCAACGAGTTCGGTCGCCGCGAGCGGTTCCTGACGGCGCCACTGGTTGTCGATGGCAAGGTCATCATCCACAACGGCGCCGGCGACGGCGGCACCCGCGGCTGGGTGGCCGCACTCGATGTGGAGACCGGCGACGAGCTGTGGCGCTGGTACGCGGTGCCCGAGCCGGGTCAGCCCGGCAGCGAGACCTGGAAGGACGACCACAACGCCTGGAAGACCGGTGGCGGCGGCATCTGGCAGACCGGGTCCTACGACCCGGAGACCAACCTGTACATCTTCGGCACCGGCAACCCGTGGCCCGCCTACGACGCGGAGTTCCGTCCGGGTGACAACCTCTACACGAACTGTGCAATCGCGCTCGACGTCACGACCGGCGAGCTGGCCTGGTACTTCCAGTACACGCCGAACGACTCCTGGGACTATGACGAGGTCGGCGTGCATATGCTCTACGACATCGAGATCGACGGGCGGATGCGCAAGGCGGTCGCCCACTTCGGCCGCAACGGGTTCTTCTACACGCTCGATCGGACCGACGGCAGCTTCATCAAGGGCGCGAAGTACGTCAACGATCTGAACTGGACCGCCGGTCTCGACCCGGTGACCGGGAAGCCGCTGGAATACGACCCGACTCTCGACGTGCAGATCTACAACCCGGAGGCGCGCGCGCTGCGAGCCGACCGGGACGTGATGAAACGAACCTGTCCGACCTGGCACGGGGGCGTGGCCCACCAGCCGATGGCGTACAACCCGGTCAAGCACATCGCCTATGGCGTCGGCACCGAAGGCTGTTTCTCGCAGACCGGCGCCACGATGGCGCCCGCGTCACCCGACGGCGACATCGATCGGACCGCCAGCGAGCGACGCCGGACCGACAGCGACCTGTACTACGGAGCGCTCACCGCGTTCGACGCCATCGGCCACGAGGTGATCGGCAAGGCGGTCACCGACATCGAGATCCGGTCCGGGGTCGTCGCGACGGCCGGCGGGTTGGTGTTCACGGCGCTGCAGGACGGCTGGGTCGTTGCTTACAACGACGAGACGCTCGAGGAGCTCTGGCGCTTCAACGTCGGCACGCCGCTCAAGGGCGCGCCGGTCACCTACGCCATCGGGCCGACGCAGTATCTGGCGGTGCAGTCCAGCGGCCGACACCTGCATCCGGTGAAATACGACAACCTCGAGACCTCGAGCTACCTGTTCGTCTTTGCGCTGGACTAATTTAAAGTGGGGCTCTGCCCCACACCCCGGCTCGGTCGCTCGCGGGGACCCCGACGCCCCGCGCCTTCGCGGGCGCGCACGTGCGCGCCGCCCACGGGGGGCTCCGCCCCACACCCCGGCGCTGTCACCGTCGTGGGACCGCGCCGGCAGAGGCAGGAACACTGCTGCTGGCGTCCTTCGGCTTCAGGCTTCGGGACGGGCGGTGGTGACCCTACTGGCCGAAGATCTCCGGCCCGGGGAAGGTCAGGGAGAAGCCGTACCAGCGGCTGAAGAGCTGCTGGGGGCGCTCGGCGTCCACGCGGGTGCCGCTGGCGTCGTAGAGCAGCCCGCTCCGCACGACCCGGCCGTCGTCGAGTCGAATCTCTCGGTCCTCAAGAGTCGCGCTCGACGTGTCCACGAACAACGCGGCCGGTGTAAACGTCGTGGGATCGATGAAGACAAGCACCCCCCGGCCGTCGACCTCGTCGACCACCGCCCCGCGGTCCTCGATGAGCTCCATCGGATAGAACCGAACCGTCGCGTCCGTCACGATCCCCAACCCCATCGCCATGCGCGGCAGTCGGGCATCTTCGGTCCCGAGTGTCTCGATGAACATCGGCATCAACCGAGCGTCCGGATTATCCGGTGCAAACCTGCGCATGCCAGCGGCGGAATTCGGCCGACCCGAGATCGCCACCTGCACGGCCTGATTCCTGACCAGCGCCTGCTCGACACTCATTGGCAGCATGTTGCCAACCGTCCCCAGCGAGCGGCCGACATGCGGACCGTAGAGCGCCTCACCGGTGATGTGATTCCACAGCGTCTTGCTTTCCACGTCCTGCATCACGAAGAGCCCGTCGTAGAGCCCCACATTCTCGAAGTGATGCATCGTGCCATCGATCGTCGGAACCAGACTGGTTCCGCTGTTGCACACGACTCAAAACGTGGCCATCCAGTCCTTCCCACCGGCCCGCCCCTCGGCGATGTGATGGAAGGCCATCTGGTCTTGCAGGAACGCCAGCGGGCCTGCCGCCGTCTCGATGACGAGCACGCGCGTCTCGTTGGCGACCCGCCCCTCCCGCAGCGCCTCCGCCAGCGGTTCGGTGTTCTCCACATGGAATGTGTCGAACCAGCCGTTCCCCACTTCACTGAATCGGTCGATGTCGAACCGGTCCGTGGCGGGACCGTCAGGCAGGTCCACAGGGACAACCTCGCGCTGCGCAACGGCCAGAGCCGGACACAGGCCCGCCGCCACGCCGACCGTGAGCAGCAGACCCAGCGTCGTTCGGAGGCGACCGCGGCCGTGTGCACTGATCATGACGCTCCTCCTGTTCGAATGTGCCACTACTCTACGCCGCGCGGACAGCCCGGCAACATCTCTATCTGGGAAACTCGCTGCAGACGTCGACCTCCTCTCCCCAGAAATCGATGCACTTGGCGCGGTCCATCGACCCCTGCCGGACCACCTTGGCGAGCAGGAAGTCGGTCAGACGCTCGACCTCCCGTGATTGCAGGGTGGCTCCCGGGTCGAAGAGCTCCAGTCCCATACGCCGCAGGTCGGCCCGCGTCCGGCCCAGACAGCGGTCGTCGGTGTAGGCGAGGCGGTCGAAGGCCGGCATGTCCCGGCCGGGGAGCCCGCACTTGATGACGAAGACCAGCTGGTCGCGATCGAGCTGGCTCATCCGCAGGTTCGCGCCGTCCGGCGCCTGGCTGTCCATCTTCTCTCCATCACCCGCCCAGCCGTGGCAGGCCTGGCAGTCGGCCTTCTGAAGGTAGATCCGTCTCCCGGCGGCAATGCTGGCCTCGCTCGGTAACTGAGCCTGCGCGCCTGCGCCGAGTGTCCAACACACGACGACCCCGACAAGCGCGACGGCCGACGCCAGCCACCACGGCCGCCGTGGCGCCTGCCCGCCTTCGCTCGCCTCACGGTCCCGCGCGAGCTTCGGCGCGCCCGCCGTAGCCTTGGCGGAGGCGGGAAGGTCTGCGCCCGTGCCGCAACTGTCACTCACTGTTCCTACGCCTCCTCCTCGCACGGCGCCCCTGCCAGCAACACTACCGCACCCGCTGCTCGAGGCGCGCGATCGCCAGCATGTCCACCATCGAATGATTTCCCTCGTGGCAGGCGAACTCGTAGATCGCCTGGTCCATCCGGTGCAGCGGCATCTGGGCCATCCAGGCGGTCGCCCAGGTCGTCGGATCGGTGAACGTCATGCTGTAGGTAATCGTGTCGTCGGCAGTGCGGACAAAACGCTCGACCAGGTGCAGGCCCTCGGCGGCACCGCGGAAGTAGCTATTGGGCGAAAAGTTGCGGGTCTCGACCACCAGGGTGTCGCCCTCCCAGTGGCCCCGCGAGTCGCCGTTCCACAGGCGGATCCGCTCGGGCAATCGGGGACGCCCGTCGAGCGGAATGATCCGCACGTCATGGAACGCTTCCATGATGAACGCCACGTAGTCCCGCGTCTGCACAATCTGGTAGTAGCTGTACGGTCCGGCGCCAAAGTTCCCGCCCAGCCGCGGCACCCCGGTCGTGATGCAGCGGTGAATGCTGCTGAAGTCTTCCGGGCCGGTCTTGCCCCGCCACCCCGCCGCCACCGCGGACTGCCGCCGCCGCGCCTCCGGCGTCACTGGCGGAATACGTCCGTCGGGTGGCTCCACGACCAGCGAGGTGCGGTTATCGAACACGCGGTCGACCATGCCGAGGGCGCTGCTGGTCGACGACGGAGAGCCGTAGGTGTCGACATCGTTGAAGGCGGCGGAGAAGGCGGCGTCTCCCGCCGCGTAGGCGCTTCTCCCGTTCCTGAAGATCCGGTCCGCCCGTGCCTGCAGCGCGACGACCTCGTCGTCGCGCAGACGCGCTCGGCCGGCTAGGGCCGGCGGGCGTTCCAGAGGGGTGGCGCTGTTGCTCAGCCAGACGCCTTGCAGATCCGACCTCCCGTCCGGCGTCCGGGGCGGCGTCCACTCACCGCCCGACGTCGTCTGGCCCGCCGCCTGCCCGGCGGCAGCCAGTAACGTGAGCGACACCACCACGACCAGGACCATCACTGCTGCGACACCTCGATGCTGCACGGAACCCTCCCTCCCGGACAGCGAGCAGACGCTATGTTCAGCGCCCCGCGACGCGGGGGCTAGACATCTGACATGACGACAACACCTGCATCCACACGCACGAGCTCGCGCACAGCAGAGGTCTAGACCCATCCGGATCACCCGCATGATCACTCACCGCGGGGACAGGCGCAACCGTCCTGCGTCGCCTCCCTCCCGACCCCGGCGTTGAACCTTGGGCCCGCCAGGGGTAGGATCAACCCGGCATTCGCGTCTCAGCGCCAAGAGAAGAGGTTGTCAAGATGAGCCACCGACTGTGTGCCGCGCTGGTTACGGTCGTTTCGGTCGTCCTGGTGATGCCGCTCCCGGTGTCCGCTCAGTCCGAGGCGCCCGCCGACCTCCTGCGTACGCCCGATGGCCAGCCGGATATCTCCGGCGTCTTTACCTTCCGCACCCTGACCCCATTGCAGCGCCCGGAGGCGCTGGAGGGGCAAGCAACGCTCAGCGCTGAGGACGCCGCCGCCTTTGAGGCGTCGGAACGACGGCGGCTGAATCGTGACACGTTCGACCCGGAATCGGGTGCGCCGAGTGCGGGGTATCAGTCGCGTGCGGAAGGCGGCGTCCTCTCGTACAACGAGTTCTGGTACGAACGGGGTATCGAGCTCACCAGCGACAAGCGGACGTCACTCGTCGTCGATCCCCCGGACGGCCGCATTCCGTACACCGCGGAGTTCGCCGAGGCGAATCGCCTGCGCCGCCTGAACCTGCGCAACGGCTTCGGCGACCACTACACGGACCGCAGCCTGGGCGACCGGTGTCTCATGGGGTCCAACTCCGGTCCACCGATGCGCCCGGGGTCCTACAACAACAACGTCCTGATCTTGCAGGTGCCGGGCTATGTCACGATTGTCAACGAGCACATCCACAACACGCGGATCATCCCCGTGGATGGACGACCGCACGGGAACATCCGCCAGTGGGTCGGCGACTCGCGGGGCCACTGGGAGGGGGACACGCTCGTCATCGAGACGACCAACTTCCTGCGTGAGACCAACTTCACCGGGTCTTCGAAGGACACGCACCTGATCGAGCGCTTCACGCGCATCGATCCGGATACGGTGGCGTATCAGTTCACGATCGAGGATCCAAACAACTACACGCGTCCATGGACCGCGCTGATCCCGTTTCGTCGCACCGACGGTCCGCTGTTCGAGTACGCCTGCCACGAGGGCAACTACGGGCTGCCTGGCATTCTGGCCGGCGCCCGCAGGCTGAACACGCAGGCGGTACCGGGGTCCAGGTAGACAGACCAACACAGAGTGGGGCTCAGTCGACAGGCGGCCCGACGAGAAAGACAAGGAAGGGTGATCATGCGCAGGTGTGTTCTCTCACTCGTGGCCATCACGGCAGCCAGTCTGCTCGCCGCTCCCGCATCGCTTCAGGAACGTGAGGTGACGGGGTCGAGCCCCTACGACGTCGTCGAGAACTGGATGACACCGTTCGCCGCCGCCGGTTACGCGTGGGGGTCGCACCCCGGTGTGTTCGCCGAGTCACCGGACCGGATCTTTGTCATCCAGCGTGGAGAATTCCGCCTGCCGGACCCTGTGCCGCCCGGGTTTGCCGGGTTCGTCGGCTCGATCGGTCTCAACGCGCTTCGGCCTGGAGACGCACGGGTCTGGCGGAACTGCATCTTCGTCGTCGACGGCGACGGCAACATGATCGAGGCCTGGACCCAGTGGGACCATCTCTGGGAAGGGTCGAATGGCCCGCACAAGATCCGGATCAACCCTCACGACCCGGAACGTCGGGTGTGGGTGGTGAACGAGACCGGGCATGCGATCTACGTCTTCTCGAACGACGGGTCCGAGTTGCTGATGACGCTGGGCGAACCGGGTGTCAGCGGGGACGACGAGACCCACTTCGCGGGGCCCCAGGATGTCGCGTTCTTTGCCGACGGCTCGATCTTCGTCGCGGACGGGCTCGACAATTCCCGCATCGTGAAGTTCGATGCCGAGGGGAACTTCCTCAAGACGTGGGGTGAGAAAGGCAGCGGCCGCGGGCAGTTCGACGGCGTGCACGCGGTGGCGACCGACAGCGTCGGCAACATCTACGTGGCCGACCGGAACAACGACCGGATCCAGGTCTTCAACGAGACCACCCGGTCCCCGTGGTATCACCCGTCGATTTCCCCGATCGGGACCTGGCCCGACTTCCAGTTCCCGAACGACATCATCGTCACCGGCTACGACGTCTGGGTGGCCGACAACATGCCGCCCAGGATCGTGAAGCTCGACACCAACGGCAACCGGCTGTTCACCTATGACGTGGCCGGGGACGGCCCCGGCCAGTTCAGCGAGCTGCATCAGTTCTCGGTAGATTCGGACGGGAATCTGTACGCCGCCGACAACATCAAGGGCCGCACCCTGAAGTTCGTGCCGAAGGCCGGCGCCAGCTCGATGCAGCTGATCGCCGCGCCGAACCCTCCGCTGCAGTGACGCGAGACGTCCGACCGTCGACGCGGGCGGACGACGTCAGCCACTCGGGCCTGTCGGTTCCTCCAGCGGGCAGGCCCGCGCCCGTTCCTCGGTCGACATGCAGTGGGTACGGTGCCGCGTCGGCAAACCCGAGCGCTCGCCGAGCTCTGCTGACACCAGCTGAACGGGCCATCGGGTCCGTCCACGACGAAGAGAAAACCGCGCGTACCACCGCCGTTCGGACACTCTTCGGTCACACCGGCACGCACGCCGTTCGTCGCCGGGTCACGCGCCGGCACCGCGGCGGTGCGTCACGCCGCGCAATCCAACGTCGAGACTCTCGAGGCCCTAGCCGTCCTCGGGCGCACTGCCATCGGGTCGAGGCGCTCGCCACGCCTGTGCCTTCCCTCGAGCCCGGGTCCGGCTACAATCACGAGCGACGTGGTCGCGAAGGGAGGACCCGATGAGAGAATCGTTCGACCATCTCCTGAGACAGTACGAAGATGGGAAACTCACCCGACGTCAGGTGCTCGGGGCCATCACCGCGCTTGCGGTGCCGGCCAGCGGGGGCGCACAGCCCGGCCGCTTCCGAGCGCGCGCGCTGAATCATGTCAACATCGGCGTCACCGACGTGGCGCGGTCGGAAGCCTTCTACCGTACGCTGCTCGGGGTACCGGCGAGGCGCTACATCGTCGGAGATGCCTATGCGCTCGACTTTCCAGACGGGGGCCTCATCAGCCTGTGTCCCACACAGGGCGGCAACTGCAGTCTGACCGCCAACGCTGACGCGGCGGTGCCAGGCCAGATCGACCACTTCGGGGTCGGGATCGAGAACTTCGATGCCGAGCGTGTCGCGTCTGAACTTGAAGCGGCCGGGGTCGAAGGAGTACGCCTGGCAGGGTCGACGAGTGTGCTCGTACCGGACCCCGATGGCGTCATCGTGCAGTTGTCGTCCCCCACTGAGCGGTTCGAGGGGACGCCCCCCAACCGCGGCTGCTAGAGGGAATCGATGTGTGATCGTTGCTCGGTAGAGTCTTGACGGCGATCGTGGTCCTCGTGCTGGCGCCGCTGGCTGCGGCCGGTCACCCCGCGGCCGAGCAGTGGACCGTGCCGCGCACCCCGGACGGGCAGTCGGACCTGCAGGGCGTCTGGTCGTTCGCCACCATCACGCCGCTCGAGCGACCCAGTCGGCATGCCGGGCGGCACCTGCTGACCGCCGAGGCCGTGGCGCAAGAGAACCAGACCGCGGCGACGCGGGCATCGTCCGACCGCCGCGGGGCATTGTCACCCGACCAGGACGTGGCGACGGCGAACACTCCCGGCCCGAGGGTCGGTTGACAGCGTCGTGCGAGGACGCCGCTAGTCGAGCGCGAATGTGTAGAGGACGTTGCCCACGGTCATCGTGACGAACTGCTGACCGTTCACCGCATAGGTCATGGGCGAGGCATGCACGGGGCCCCCAAGGGCAATGTGCCACAGCTCCTCACCGGTCACGGCATCGAGCGCGTAGAAGTACCCGTCGACGCTGCCGCTGAAGACGAGGTCGCCGGCCGTGGCCAGGACCCCGGCGCGTGTGCGCGGCTTGATCGGGAACTCCCAGCGCACATCGCCGGTCGTCGGGTCGAGCGCACGAATGGCGCTCGTGTAGCTCTCGATCGGACGTGGCGTCTGGGTGCCGCCTCCGGTAAACCGGCTTCCCTCGTCATAGTTCTCATCTCGAATGAAGAACTCCGCCTCGCCATCGAAGGCGTTGACGTAGAGCAGCCCGGTGCGCGGGCTGTAGGCGGGCGACCACCAGTTGGTACCCCCTCCGGCCATCGGGGACACGAGTGTCCCGTCGCGGCTCGGCAACATGCCCGGCCGCCGGATCGGCCGGCCGTTCGTGTCCAGCCCTTCCGCCCAGGTCTGTCTGGCGAACGCCTTGCCGACCAGGAACTCCCCGGTCTCACGGTCGAGCGTGTAGTAGAACCCATTGCGGTTCGCCCACAGCATCGTCTTGCGCAGCGTGCCATCGAATTCGATGTCGGCCAGCACCGGGATCTGAATCGCATCCCAGTCGTGCACGTCGTGCGGCGTGAACTGGAAATACCACGACATCTCGCCGGTGTCGCCGTCGAGGGCCAGCACCGAGTCGGCGTACAGATTGTCGCCGCCCCGGAGGTCTCCGTTGTAGTCGGGACCGGGATTGCCGGTGCCCCAGTAGATCAGGTTGAGCTCGGGGTCGTAGGAGCCGGTGATCCAGGTCGGCGACCCGCCCGTACGCCACGAATCGGCGGCCCAGGTCTGATTGTCCGGATGGTCCGGTCCCGGAATGGTGTGGGTGCGCCATGCGCGGCGGCCGGTAACGGCATCGTACGCATCGAGGAACCCGCGGATACCGAACTCGCCACCGGCAATTCCGGTCACCACCGTATCTTTGACGATGAGCGGGGCAGCCGTCTTGCTGTACCCGGCGCGATAGTCGGCGACTTCGGCGCTCCACAGCAGATTGCCCGACCGCGCGTCGATGGCGACCAGGTGGGCGTCGAGTGTGCTCATGTAGAGCGTCTCGCCCAGGATGGCGACCCCTCGATTGTTGCGGCCGCAGCAGATGCGGAGGTCGTCGGGCAGCTCGTGGTCGTATCGCCAGAAGGGACGCCCCGTGGCGGCGTCGACCGCCACGAGGTTGCTCGGCGACTCGGTGATGAACATCACGCCGTCGACGACGAGCGGTGTCGTCTCGGCGCGGCCGAGCTGGGGAATATGGTGCGCCCACTTCAGCTCGAGCTCAGCCACGTTCCGGTTGTGAATCTGGTCGAGCCGGCTGAAACGCTTGCTGTCCAACGTGCCGGAATACATCAGCCAGTTGTGCGGCTCGTCGGCAGCATGCAGGAGCCGTTCCCAGGTCACCGGCGAGAAAAACGGGGTGCCCTCAGCGGATGAGGGCGCCTGCGCACCTACCGGTTGGACCGTTGCGAGCAGGGCCACGACGGCCGCAAGCCGTGTCATCGTCATCGCTTGCTCCGAATGGGGACGCGCAACACGGACGCGGAAGAAGGTGAGTCAGCTGGCTTCAGGCGACGGGCGCCCGCTACGCACCGAAAAGGAGGGCCGCGACCCGTAAACGGCAGCGGCCGACATCGTGTCCATCCTCAAGCCCACAGCCCACAGCCTCCTACGGCAGCCGGCACACGAAATTCTCGGCGTCGTCGGTGCTGCCGGTCCCGGTGTAGACGGCCAGCTGCGGATACGGACAGAGCGGACGGGTGCGGTCGACGGCGCCATCCCGGGTGCGCGACACGACGATGCGATCGGGGGCCATGCCCTCTTCGACCCATTCTTCGATCACCGTGAGCGCGTCGAACGCGCTCGGGCCCTCGCCGCCGGCACAGTGCCCCATGCCGGGCGCCATGAATAGGCGGAACCCATCGCGGACCATCGCCTCATCACCCACCGTCTCCAGGACTCGCTGGTAGTACTGCGTGGCGTTCGCCGGCGAGATCTGCGCGTCGCTCCAGCCGTGATAGACCAGCAGCTTGCCGCCGCGGTCGAAGAACGGCTGCAGGTCCGGGTCGAGCGCGTTCAGCGTGTCGTCGTCCGTCTCCTCCGCCGCCACGATGTCGGTATCGAAGTCGAACCGGTCGATCGTCCACTCCGGATCCGCGTACACGAGATAGCGGTACTGGTCGATACCGGTCCCGCGGGCCGAACGGGTCCACCCCAGATTGGTCCAGTTGGTCTCGCTGCCGGGCAGCACCCCCGTGATGGCGCGCCCCGTCTTCGGGTTCTTCGGAGACGCATACATCATCTGCACCGTGTGCACCTGCGCCGCCGTCAGGCACCCGTCCCCCCCGGCACCCGAGCACTGCAGCACGGCGGGATCGAAGTCGCATCGTTCCGGATCGCCCACGACCCTGTCGGTGACGCCGTCGGCGGCGTCGCACGCTTCGAGCACCGCCGCGTGCACGAGCTGCACCTCTTCGTCCGACAGCCGGGCGTCCTCGTTCGCCTCGAGATGCTTGGCGACCCGCAGCGACCCGGCCGCGCGGCCCATCCAGTCGTTGCCGGGCGCGCCGGCGATGATGCCGTCGTAGTCCTCCGGGAATCGCTGGGCCTCCTTCATCGCCTGACGCCCGCCGGCAGAGCAGCCGAACCAGTACGAGTACCGCGGACCATCACCGTAGTAGGCCCCGATCACCTCCTTGGCCATGACCGTCATCTCGTGCACCGAGCGCCACCCGAAGTCGACCACCTTCTCGGGGTGTTCGTACCCGAACTCGGCACCCCCCCCAACGTGACCCGTGTCGGTCGACGCCGTGGCGTACCCGCGCTCGAGCCCGGACGCCATGGAACGCCCCCCGCCGTATCGCAGGCTCCCGGTGAATGCCCCATTCCCCACCGCCTGGAGCTTGCCGTTCCACCCCTCGGCCGGCATCCACACCTCGACCTTGATGTCGGAATCGCTCGAGGGGGTCAGCGTGGCCGCCACCCGGCAGAACGCCGGCAGCGCGCCGTACTGGCGAGCCTGTCCTTCAGACAACGACCGGCCCGGTGGCATCGGCGGGACAAACGCGCCGGCCTCAACCGCCTCGGCGCCCGTGATCGTCACGTTCGGCAGCGCCAAAGATGCGAGGCTGTCACACGACACGGCGGGGGCCATGGCGCCCTGTTCGGCCGTGGTGGGAGGCGTCGCGGTGGTGCACGCCGCGACGACGGCGAACGTCGTGGCGGTGATGCTCGCGGTCACGATGGTGATCAGGCGTGTCATGGCACTCAATCCTCGTCGTTGTCTAGCGTGTCTCGGCCGACTCGGCTTCTGCCTTCTCGAGCGCTCGCGCGCCGGCCATGATGCCCGCCATCCCGATGTTGCCCTCGTGGCACGCGTACTCGAAGACGGCGTCAGACGAGCGTCGCAGCGGGATCATCGCCCTCCAGGGCGCGGTCCACGTCGTTGGGTCGGTAATGGTCACCTCGTACTGCAGCACCTCCTCGCTGACGCGCGTGAACCGCTCCACGAGGTAGAGGTTGGCACCCGACCCCATGAAGTAGCTCGTGGGTGAATAGTTGGTGGTCTCGACGACCAGCGTGTCGCCGTCCCAGTGCCCGCGCGAGTTGCCATGCTGCTGTCGGATGTGGTCGCTGATGTGCGGGCCCCCATTCAGCGGGATGATGCGGGAGCCGCCCATCTCCATGTAGATGACCACGTGATCGGCGCTCTGGAATATCTGGGAGTAACTGTTGTAGCCGGCGCCGAGCCGCGGCACACCCCAACTGATGCACCGCTCGCCCAGACTGCGGTCCTCCGGTCCCCGCGCGTGACGCCGGCGCGCCGCGGCGTGCTCGGCCACCCGGGCGGCGCCCACTTCGGTCCTGGGAGGAATGCGGCCGTCCGGCGGCTCGACGACGAGCGACGTCCGGTTGCTCCAGTCCCGCTCGACCATCCAGAACTGGTTGTAGTTGCCGGTCTCGGTGTCTCGGGAGCTGAAGCGCTCCACCTCGGCCAGCACCGCCGCGAACACGCTGTCGCCAAAGGCGGCGTCGTCCGCCTCGGAGCCAAAGAGCTCGCCGGCGCGTGCCTGCAGGGTAGCCAGCTCTTCGTCGGTCAGCGTCTCGCGACCGGCCAGCACCTCCGGACGTTCGAGCGGGGTCACGTTGTTGTTCGCCCAGACCCCTTGCAGGTCCGGCTGGCCGTCCGCCGTCCGGGGCGGCGACCACCGAAGCCCCCCCTGACCGGCCGCCGCGACCGGCACGAACATCAGCACCGCACCGACGGCCGCGACCATCCACACGACATCATGACGTCTAGCACTCACCGGACACCTCCTTGCGAGGATGAACCGTTCTCCTGGTGACCCGTGCCTTGGGCTCTCTCGTCGGCGCGCGCGCCGCTGAGCATGCCTCCAATCCCGACGCTGTGTCCTATGCTCTGGACGCCAAGGATAGCACCGTTCACACGCCAGTTCGACGGGATCTCGCTCCCGCACGCGGCGACCAGGAATAGCACGGCGCGTCGCCATGACCCACCGAATCCTTGTGACCGGGTGCGACCGGTGCTAGTCTCGGGTGTCAGATAAGGTTGCAGACCGTCGTGGGAGGGGACGAATGACGAGCAGGCGCAATTGTTCGATGCGGAGGGCCGTTGCTCCCCTCGCGGTCGTTGCCGCGATCGGGATGGCCTCGACCGCCGCTGCCCAGGAGGCGGTGGCGCCGGTCGACGCACAGGTGACGTTTACCCGGGATGTCGCCCCGATTCTCCAGCGCTCGTGCGTGCGCTGCCACCGTCCTGGGTCGATCGCGCCGATGTCGCTCGTGACCTACGAGGAGACGCGCCCATGGGCGCGGTCGATCAAGCAACGAGTGGCGCAGCGCGAAATGCCGCCCTGGTATGTCGAGCGCAACATCGGCATCCAGAAGTTCGTGGACGACCCGTCGCTGAGTGACGAGGAGATCGCAACCATCGTTCAATGGGTCGACGGCGGCACGCTCCGTGGCAATCCCGCCGACATGCCCCCGCCCCGTCAGTTCGCGACTGCCGATCTGTGGCAGCTGGGGGAACCCGACCTGCTAATCCACCTGCCGGAGCCGGTCATCGTGCCGGCCGAAGCGCCCGACTGGTGGCTCACCGTCGAGACCGAGCCGGTGGACCTGTCGGAAGACCGCTACATCAGGGCGGTCGAGTCGAGGCCGTCGCTGCCAGGGGCCGAGAAAGTGGTGCACCACGCGGTGACCTCGATGATCTTCCCCGACGACGAACGCGGCTTTCTCAACGAGTACGCGGTCGGCAAGAACGCCGACATCTTTCCCGAAGGAACCGGCCGTCTGATCAAGGCGGGCACGAAGATCCGCTACAGTCTCCATGTCCACGCGATCGGCGAGGAAACGCCGGCCGACGTCGTCGTCGCGCTGAAGTTTTACCCGAAGGGCTACACACCGGAGCATGTCATCTTCGCCGCCCATGCCGCGGACAGCTACGACACGATCGACATTCCGGCGGGTGACGACAACGCGCGGGTCGACGGCTACTACTTCCTGAAGGAGCCGGCCCAGGTGGTCTCGTTCCAGCCGCACCTGCACAATCGCGGCAAGCGGCAGTGCGTCGAGGCGATCTACCCGAGCGGGATGGTGGAGACGCTGAGCTGCGCGAAGCACAACTTCGCCTGGATGCTCAACTACACCTACGCGGAGGAGGTTCAGCCGTTGCTGCCGGCGGGGACCAACCTGCACCTCATCAGCTGGTACGACAACAGCGAGAACAACCGTTACAACCCCGACCCCCGCAACTGGATAGGATTCGGAAACCGGTCGATGGACGAGATGGCCCACACCTGGATGAACATCTTCTACCTCTCCGAGGAAGAGTTCGAGCAGCGTGTCGAGGCACGACGGGCGAAACACGGCACCCACTGATCGCCATGGGGAGTCGCTTCACGCGGGCCGTGTGCGCGTGCGCCGGTCTCTGGCTGCTCGCTGCGTCCCTCGACCCATCCGCGACCGCGCAGAACCTGCAGTACTTGAGCGGGCAACACATCGTCCCCGCCTTCGAAGGATGGGAACAGAACCCGGACGGGTCGTTCACGTTCTACTTCGGGTACCTGAACCGCAACTACCGCGAAGAGCTCAGCATCCCCCTCGGGCCAGACAACCGGATCGAGCCGAGCCACCTGGTACAGGCGCAGCCGACCTACTTCTATCCGCGCCGACACCGCTTCCTGTTCAACATTCGGGTACCGGCCGACTGGGGCGACCGTGACGTCACCTGGACCCTCACCGCGAACGGGGCGACTCAGACGGCTTACGGGTCCCGGCTCCCGGTGTGGGAGGTCAACGAACAGGTGATCTCGGAGAATCGCGCCGGCAGCGGCTTCGCGCTCGGCAATCACCCACCCGCGATCGAGCTGGTCGGCGACAGCGAGCGGACCGTGGCTGTCGGGCATCCGTTGCGCCTGACGGTGCGCATCAGCGACGACGGGATTCCAAAGACGCGAGCCGTGGGTGGTGCCAGGGATCCGCGGATCGACGTCGATGGCACGGGCCGACCGCTGTTCGGTGCGGGGCGCTTCGGCCGTCGGAATGCGATGGGCCTGCGGGTGGCGTGGCTCCAGTGGCGCGGTCCCGGGAAAGTGACCTTCGACCCCTGGTACATGGAGGGCATCGACGATCACATGCCGGGCTGGGCGCCGCCCCCGCTGCCGCCCGACGGCACGGTGGTCACGACGGCGAGCTTCAGCGCGCCCGGCACGTATGTGCTCCGCGCACTGGCCGACGACGGCTATCTCTCCACGCCACTCGACGTCACGGTCACGGTCAGCGACCGGCCGTAATCCATGGGCTCTCTTCGAGAGGGCCTGGCTGCTTTTTGTTGTCTGTCCAATCTTCTTGAACATGCAATGCATTCATGGGAAGAGTTACCGCCGGAATCAGAGTTGCGGACGAGGTATGGATCGCGACAGCCCTGTTGCATCGCGAACGGCCCGATACGACCGATTTCAGTCTGAAGGAGATTGAGGCGCGCCTCGTGTTGGAGGGGCTGACCGACGACACGCGGCGGGGAGTCTATCCGCATCTGTCCGTCCACAGTGTGGCGAATCGGCCGCCGAACACGGGTACCGCATGCTGTTCGAAACCGGGCCGTCACGCCGGCGCCTGTTTCGTCCGGGTGACCCGTATCATCCCAAACGCGAGGGGGGTACGACCGTGCCGGCCCGTGGCGCGATTCCCAGCAGCTACCATCCGTTGCGTCGGGTCGCGATCCTGACGCCGGCGACCTCCCTTCGCTGCACACCCTGACCCGAATCGTGAAGGAGCATGCGGACGAGCGCCAGGTGATCGGCTTTGGGGTAGTATGAGGGCTCTACAGGGCTCTCAACGGAGAGGCGCATGACCCACACACCTTGCACATCGCTGATTCCGCTCCTGGCGGTCCTGACGCTGAGCGTGTCCTCCGCTGCGGTGGCCGGCGCCGCAGACCCACTCATCGAAGCAGTCAAGCGCGCCGACACGGACCGCGTGCGCGCGCTTCTCGCACAGGGCGTCGACGTGAACGCGCGCCAAGGGGACGGTGCAACCGCCCTCCACTGGGCGGCCCACCGAAACGACCTGGAGACTGCAGTGGTGTTGCTTGGGGCCGGCGCGAACGCGAACGCGGCGAACGAGTTGGGCGCCACGCCGCTCTGGCTGGCCTCCCTCAGCGGGAGCGCCGCCATGGTCGAGCGGCTGCTCGAGGCGGGGGCACACCCGAACGCCACCTTGTCATCAGGCGAGACGCCGTTGATGAGCGCCGCGCGTGCCGGCAACGCCGAGGCCGTGAGTCTGCTCCTCGCCCATTCGGCGGACGTGAACGCGACCGGTGCTCGGGGACAGACCGCCCTGATGTGGGCCGTGGCACAGCAGCATGCCGACGTGGCGCGCACGTTGATCGCGCACGGCGCCAACGTGCACGCGCGCTCCGATGTCTGGCACCAGCTCGAGAATACCGCCGGCAACACAAATGCGAGCGGGGACTTCGAGATGGCGCACGGCGGATCGACGCCGCTGCTGTTTGCCGCGCGTCAGGGTGACATCGAGATCGCCCGGGTCCTGCTGACTGCCGGGGCCGACGTCAACGACACGGCGGCGGCCGGCACCAGCGTGCTCGTGCAGGCCGTGCACAGCGGCCACGGCGCACTCGCGGCGTATCTGCTGGACGCAGGCGCGGACCCCAACGCCGCAGACGCGGGATACACCGCGCTCCACGCCGCCGTCCTCAGAGCCGATCTCGAGACGGTGAGGACCTTACTCGCGCATGGCGCGGAGCCCAACGCGCTGGTGCTGCACGGCACGCCCGGGCGGCGTTTCAGCGCCGACTACAGCCTGCGCTCTCAGTACATCGGCGCCAACGCGTTCTGGCTGGCCGCCAAGTTCGCCGACGACGTCGACATCATGCGGGCGCTGGCGGACGCCGGCGCCGATCCGCTCGTGACGCCGGAGGACGGAACCACGGCGGTGAAAGCGGCAGTAGGCTTGCCCACGGGCATCGAGAACCGCCGCGCGCGGACCGGTATTCCGCCGCGCGACCCCGGTCTCGACGAACGATTGTCGCTGGAAGCCGCGCGACTCGCCGTCGAGCTGGGTGTCGACGTCAATGCCGCAAACCAGAGGGGCGACACTCCCCTCCACGACGCCGCGCGACTCGGCTACAACTCGATCATCCAGCTGCTCGCCGACCATGGCGCCGACGTGAACGTGCAGAACACGCGAGAGCAGACGCCGCTGTCGCTGGCCGAAGCCCGCCAACCGTTGACCGGCAACTACAACAACAACGACCACACGAGCACGGCGGATCTGCTCCGGCGATTGGGCGCACAAGACGAGCCGGACCACTAGCGTCGGCCAGCCGCGTCGTTCATCGCACAGCTACTAGTGGATCCCGAGCCAGCGGCTCCGGCCTGGCCGCGCAGAGCCCAGCGGGAGTCTCGTGGCGTTCCCGGTGTTGGACAGGCTCCATCACCTCTACCAGCGAGGTGCCGCAACGACCCAGCGGATGAACGAGGTGGCCAGGACGGCGGTCAAAATGATCCGATTGGAGCTGCTTGGGACGGAATGATGGCGACCGCGCGTTGGCCTGCCGTCGCCGTGCACCTCCATTGCGGATGAGGTCGTCCACCGAGGAGCGCCGAGGTCTTTCAGCAGCCTGTCACAGCGCTCCCAACCCCGGCGGCCGATCGCGCCCGGTCCGACGGTCCCGGATGACCTTCGCCGGGATACCGACCGCGATCTGGAACGGTGGAATCTCCCCACGGACGACCGCGCCGGCCCCGATGATCGCATCACGACCGACCCGAGCGCCGTCGGCGATGACGACGTGAGCGCCGAGCCACACGTTGTCGTCCACCTCGATCCCCTTGGCGACCCGTCCCTGGTCGAGCACCGGCACATCGGTGCGATCGTGGAGATGGTCGCCGCCGACCAGGTAGGTGTAGGCGGCCACGAGCGTGTTCTTGCCGAGACGGACGTGGCCGCCCGAGAAGATCTCGCAGTTGAAGCCGATGTTGGCCCGGTCGTCGATCTCGATGTCGCCGTTCTTACAGCTCAGGATGGTGTTCCGGCCGATGAACACGCCACTGCCGATGGTGATCCCGCGGTTGTCGGCGCCCTTGGCATCCAAACAGCAGTTGTCGTCGATGACGACGTCGTCGCCGATGCGGATCTTGTGGGGGTGCCGGAGCACGACATTGTGCCCGAAGACCACGTTCCGTCCCACCCGCCCCAGCAGCCATGGATAGAGCTTGGACCGCAGGAAGAGCCCCACCGCACCTGGGAGCGATGCGCACAAGGTTGTGACCGCCTCGTATCGGATCAGCGGCCAGAGGCCAGGTTGTCCCACGACCAGGGTGGCATAACGCTGCACCTTGGTCTGCCCCGGCGCGAAGAGCTCCTCTTGGATGACGGTGATCCGGCGGTCGGGCTCACGAGAGGCTGTGTCGCCGTGCGGAGAGGGAGACTCGGCTGCCAAGGGGGTTGTGGGCGGCTCGCGCGCTGGCGGGAGTATACCATGCCCCGTGATATCCTTTTTCGTTGCTTCGAGATCAGGCCGACCCCCGTGCAGAACATGGTGACCAACCGCGCCCTCGGGCTGCGGGTGATGCCTACCCTGGCGACCCTCGCGATGGAGCACCGCGGCGAGCTCATCGAGCTGGTTCTCCCCGAGGTCGGCCCGTGATCCCCCTCGTCGACCTGCAGGCCCAATATGCCTCGATCAAGGACGAGATCGACACCGCCGTCCTGAGGGTGCTCGCCAGCGGCCGGTTCTCCCTCGGGCCGGACGTGGCCGCCTTCGAAGAGGAGTTCGCGACCTATTGCGGCGCCGACCACGGCATCGCGGTCAACTCGGGCACGAGCGCCCTGCACCTGGCGCTGCTGGCCGCCGGGGTCGGATCGGGTGACGAGGTGATCACCGTGCCGTTCACCTTCATCGCCTCGGTGGCGGCCATCCGGTACACCGGCGCCACGCCGGTGTTCGTCGACATCGACCCACTCGCGTACACGATCGACATCCACCGGTTGACGGACGCCATCACCCCGCGCACGAAGGCGATCGTCCCGGTTCATCTGTATGGTCAGCCGGCAGACATGGACCCGCTGCTCACGCTGGCCCGTCATCACGACTTGACGGTGATCGAGGATGCGGCCCAGGCGCATGGCGCCGAGTACCGAGGCCGACGGGTGGGCGGGCTAGGCACCCTGGGCTGTTTCAGCTTCTATCCAGGAAAGAACCTCGGCGCCTACGGCGAGGGGGGAATCGTCGTCACCAACGACGAGACGCACGCCCGAACGATTCGCTCGCTCCGGAGCTGGGGCGAGGAACGCCGCTACCACCACACACAACCGGGCTTCAACTACCGCATGGACGGCATTCAGGGGGCGATCCTCCGGGTCAAGCTGCGTCATCTGCCGGCATGGACCGATGCCCGGCGCCGGCTCGCCGCCACCTACGACCGGGTGCTGGCCGACACGGGCGTCACGACACCGACGGTGCCACCTGACGTCCGTCACGTGTATCACCTCTACGCGGTGCAGACCCCGCACAGGGACACGCTGCATCAGGCACTCGACGCCGAAGGCATCCAGACCGGTCTCCACTATCCAGTGCCGGTCCATCTGCAACCGGCGTATGCTGACCTGGGCGGACAGGTAGGCGACCATCCGTGCGCCGAGGCGGCAGCCACCGCCACGCTGACCCTGCCGGTCTATCCGGAAATGCCGGAGGAGGTCCCGGCCCGCATCGCCGAGGTCATCCGACGTACGCTGGCGACCAAACTCGCCTAGCCGCCCGTGGTCGGCCGTCGAGCGCGCCCCTGCGACGACAGGAACCAAACGCTACCGTGTCCACACGTGCCAGCAACCCTCCCCGGGCCTCTTCCAGTGGCGACGCCCGATAAGACACGGCCGGACGCTGCCGCCATCGAGCCGGGACCGGACCGCCGCCGCCGGTTCGTCTGGGTCAGCCTGGCGGTGTTCGTGGTGCTGGCGGTGCTGCACACCTGGCCGCTGGCGAGCGCGCCGGGCACCCTGTCCCGCAACGACAACCTCGACACCGTCCTGCACGAGTGGACGCTCGCGTGGCTGGCGCACCAGATCGTGCGCGACCCGCTCCACCTCTTCGACGCGAACATCTTCTATCCCGATCGGTTGACGCTCGCCTACTCGGACCACCTGTTCATTCCCGGCATCGTCGTGGCGCCCCTGATCTGGGCCGGCGTCTCCCCGGTGCTCGCCTACAACCTCCTGCTCATGGCGGGCTTCGCATCGACCGGCTGGGTGATGAGTCTGGTGATCCATCGATGGACCAGCAGCCGCATGGCTGGGCTGATCAGCGGGTCGCTGGTGGCGTTCAACTCGTTTACCCTGACGCGCTTTCCCCAGATCCAGGACCAGCATGTCGAGTTCCTGCCGCTGGCGTTGTGGGCGCTGGATCGCCTGATGCGCGTTCCCTCCGTCCGGCATGCCCTGTCGCTGTCAGGATGGTTCGTCCTGCAGGCATTGACGAGCGGCTACTGGCTGCTGTTCACGACGGTGGCGATGGTGGCTGGGGCCGCCGCGAGGCCCAGGGAATGGATGGTGCGGACCCGACGGTCCTTCGTGCCCTACGCGGCGCTGGCCGGCGTGGTCGCCGGGGTGGCGATGCTGCCGTTCCTCGTTCCGTACTGGACCGTCAGCCGCGAGCAGGGACTGACACGGAGCCTGGAGGAGGTCAGTCTGTACTCGGCGCACATCACCAACTACTTGGCGACTGGTGGCCGTTTGCACTTCGACGCCTGGAGCCACACGTTCTACGGCTACGGGGGTGACTCGCTCTTCCCGGGTGTCCTCGCGCTGAGCCTGGCCGCCGTCGCCATTGGGTCGGGCGTTGCGTTTCGAGACGTCCGAGCGCGCATGGCCGTGGCGTTCGGGGTCGCCGCCTTTGCGCTCTCGTTCGGTCCTGCGTTTCCGGGGTATGCGGTGCTCTACGAGGTCTTTCCGCTAATGACCGGGATCCGCGGCGCGTCACGGTTCGGACAACTCTGGCTCGTCGCCATCGCGATTCTGGCAGGGTTCGGGTGGCTGAAACTCAGACACGCGTTCGTGCGGGCCACCATGCCCGCGGCCCGCAAGGTCGTCCTCCCGCTGGGTGCGGCGATCTTGGTCGGCGTACACGCGGAGGCCCTGCGGGCCCCAATCAGCTACACCGAATACCCGGGGATTCCGGCCGCGTGGGACGAATTGCGGAGCACCGGCGACAGCGCCGTGCTGGCCTTCTTTCCGTTCTATCCGCCGGAGTCGGTGTTCCTCAACGCGCGCTACATGCTCTACTCGACCCGGTCATTCAAGCCGATGCTCAACGGCTACTCGGGGTTCACGCCCCAGAGCTACCGGCGCCATGTCGAGGCGATGCTGGAGTTTCCCAACCGGGCGTCAATCGACTACCTGCGCGAGGTCGGCGTCAGCCACATAATCGTCGAAGGCCACCTGATGAGCGACATCCGTCTGGGCTTGATCGAGCGGTCCCCGGCACTCCAGCTCACCTTCACAGACGGCGACATCCGGATCTATGTTCTAAGACAGTAGCTTGCCCGGCACAGGGTGCGATCGAATGGACGGCGGTGCGCCTTGAAGAACGCGAAGACCCGGAAGGTATCGACGCGGTCACCGAAGCGAACCAGGCCGCGGCGAGTTCACCCGGTCACTGCAACAGTGGTCGCCAGTCGATCAGCTGGAGTGATACAGCCCAGCGTCTTGCGGGGGCCACCCGCCCGCGACCACCACTACTCGGTTGCGGACGGCTCGTAGTATTCCCGGTAGTCTCGCACCAGACCGCGCCGGGCAAGCCATCCGCCGAGTGGTCCGAACCAGCGGAGCAGGATGTCGTTCTTGGCCCCCAATTCGGTGAGCTCAATCAGATTGCCGTCGGGGTCCTTTACAAAGAAGAACCACTGGCCGCCGTTGGGCGACTGCTCGGGCATCGCGACAATCTCGACCCCTTTGCCGACCAGGTAGTCATGCCACTTCTGCGTGTTCCGGACATTGAAGCAGATGTGCGTCAGCCCCACACGATTCCACGGCGTCTCGATGGGCGGCTGGTAAGGCCGAAACTCGAAGATCTCGATCACCGCGCCGCCGGGCACGCGGATCCAGCCGGTCTTGCAGGTCGGCTGCGTGGCATCGACCCCGAAGAAGGACCGGATCCGGTCGGGTGGTTGGTCGGACACGCCCACGAGGGGACAACCAAAGACATCCCAGTAGAAACGGACCGCCTTGTTGAAGTCGGACACGGTGATGCCGCAGTGACTGAAGGATCGTGCGCGCACAACAGGTCTCCTGGGTGTCTAGCAGCTACAGCTCCGTTTCTTTGATGTGGTCTGCCACTCTGAGCGCCTGCGCCGCAATGGTCAATCCGGGATTGACGGCGGCCGACGATGGAAAGAACGACGCATCGACGACGAACAGATTCTCGATGTCGTGAGACCGGCAATAGGGATCGAGCACCGACTGGCGCGGGTCCGTACCGAAGCACAGCGTCCCACATTGATGCGTGGTGTTCTTCTCCTTCGCGCTGTACCCAATGGGCAGATCTCGCGCCCCCAGCGCTGAGATCCGAACACCCTTGTCGGAGGCGGTAATCACGACCCAGAACCCGAGTCGACGCAGCATCCGCTTGACCTCTCTCACCAGCCGGTCGTGGGCGGGCACGTTGTTGGGACGGTAGGTGAGACGGATGTTGCCGTCCGGATCGACGGTGACCCGGTTCTCCGCGCGCGGCAGATCCTCGGTCATCGCGAGCCAATCGACACCGCGCTCCACCCACGCGTTGTAGGCCCAGAGCGGGATCCAGGGAACGGCCGTCTGCGCCATCACCCCGTGCGTACGGCCTTGCGACTGGATCTGCCCCAGTGGATAGTCCTCCTCCGGCCCCCGCAGATAGAAGTCGTTGATCGCCACCGTCTTCTGAAACACGACGCCATTCTTCCGAAACGGGTGAAAACCCTGCATCATGGTGGCCAGATGCGCCATATAGCGACGCCCGACCAGCCCTGACGAGTTGGCCAGCCCATCCGGGTGCCGGTCGGTGGACGAGCGCAGCAGCAGCGCCGCCGAGTTCACTGCCCCGCAGGAGAGCACCACCAGCGGCGCCTCGACACGCTGGGTCTCCCCCCCGCGCTCCACCTCCACGGCCTCGACCCGCCGGCCAGGGGCGTCGGTCAGCACCCGTCGGACATGGGCGTTGGTCCAGAGCGTGACGTTCGGCCGGTTTTCGATCGGCTGCACACAGCAGACGTCGGCGTCGCTCTTCCCGCCAATCCGACAGGGAAACGAGTTGCACGTGTTGCACAGGATGCACCCCTCGGGCTCTCCCGGGTTCCGGAGCCCCAGTGGAAGCGGCGACGGATGCAGCCCCTGCCGACGGAGCGCCTCCACGTAGTGGGCCATCTCGTCGGCGTGCGGCACAGCCGGGTATGGAAACGGACCGCGTGGCACCTCTGTAGGGTCGCTGCCGCTCTCGCCATGCACGTGATACAACCGCTCGGCTCGCGCGTAGTAGGGCTCCAGCGTGTCGTAGTCGATCGGCCAGGCCGGCGAGACCCCGTCCACGTGCTCGACAGCGCCGAAGTCTTCGCGGCGCAATCGATAGAGGACGCTGCCCCAGAACTTCGTGTTGCCGCCCACGCAGTAGTGGGTGTAGGGCCGAAACGCGTTCCCGTCGCCATCGGTCCAGGTCTCCGTCGTTTGATAGCGCTTGTGTTGCCACACCGCCGCCGGGTCCCAGTTCTCCGGCTCCTGCGGCACGAAGTCACCACGCTCCAGAAGCAGGATTTCCGCGGACGTGTCGGCGAGGGCGTGCGCCAACGTGCCACCCCCAGCGCCGCTGCCGATGATGATGATGTCGTAACGGGTGCTAGGCATCTTTACTAGACGGGGCTGCGCCCCGAACCCCCGCCGGCGCGACGCGGGGACCCCCACAGCCCCACGCCCCGCCCGCGCGGCGCGCCGTGCGCGCCGTGGCCGTCCGCGTCCCTAGACGGGGCTGCGCCCCGAACCCCCGCCGGCGCGACGCGGGGCCC
>JADFPE010000228.1 GCA_022562495.1 Acidobacteriota bacterium | reverse complement strand
TCGGCATCCCCGGCTGCTGCACCGGATAGACGTGCGGGATCAGCGTGGCGTGCGGCACCCCGGCCACCTCCGCGGCGAGCGTCGGCGCCAGGGTCAGGATGTCGCTCACCACCAGATCCGGCTCTGAGCGCAGTTCCGGCCTCGAGGCTGCCCGGAAGAGCTCAGCTGTCTTGCGCCAGGCGATCGAGGCTCCGTGGAGCTGCACCATGCCGGCGGTGAATCCGCTCATGGCACGGTACGAGAGCAGCAGCCCGCCAAGACTGATCGCCACACGCGCAGGCGTTGCGTTTCCCGTGATCAGCGCGGGTCCGAGAGTCGCCACTCCCAACAGCAGCCATCCGCGGCTCATCAGAGAGCTGACAGCGGTAGCCGCCTGGTCGAGCCGGCTCGACAGGCGAGCGTACTCAACCAGCTGCCGATCTTCGTTCTCGTGCCAGTGACGCCGAGGCTCTTGCGCTAGGCGCGTTCGGTAGCCGAGCATGCTTTCCACCAGGGCATGCGTAAGGTCGAGCCTCTGGTCTGTCCATTCCAGACGTCGATCGAAGTAACGCCTGCCGGCCACGTAGGCCAACAAGCTCCACACCAGCAGCAGGGATGCATGTAGCACGCCGCCCGCCCCAGTCGCCAAGACGGCGGCGGCCATTAGCAGCTCGATGCCGCCCAGGAGGAGCAGAAAGCCGCCACTCAGCGCCAAGGACTCCAGTGCCTCCGATTCCAGCACTCTCGCCAGCAGCTGCCCAGCACCCTGATGCCGGATCTCTTCTGGCACCAGCCGCAAGGCGCCGCTGAGAAGGCGTTGTTTCACCAGAGCGCCTCCGCGGATGGAGATCGATCCTTGCAGCCAAGTCGTGGCCATGCGGAAGGGAACAAGGCTCAGAACCATCACGATCCAAAGCAGTAACAGGCCAGGGTCGATGCGGCCCGCCAGCGCGCCAAAGCCAATCGTCCACCATGACAGGATCCAAAGACCGTATTGCAGGGCATGGCTGAACCCCAGTGCGATCAATCTAGGGATGATCCGCGCTTGGCGCAGCTGGCTACGGAAGGTGGCGGTGGATCCCGGACGCAGCAGCCAAAAACCGCCTATCCGGGCTCCAGCGAGGCGCTGCGCCAGGATGGCTCGGCGGGTTCGCTCGACCCGCCTGGCCGGAACGCCTGTGACTGCGAGCACCGCTGTCACTTCGGCTTCGAGTGGTCGCTCGACCCTGGCGCAAAACCAGTCCCGAATACGCTCGAGAGGAACACGCATCACCTCGCCGCCGGGACCCAGCAGAACGGCGTTTCCTCGGCGGGCCCCGAGCAGTCCGAAGTAGAGAACGTCGTCGCCCACTGGGCAGCGCAGGACGGCCGGAGCTCCCGACCGGAGCATCCGTTCGATTTCGGCGTAGGCGACAGTTGTCGCCTGTGCTTCGACGCCCAACCACTCACACGCAGTCTCGATCCACAACCCCATTTTCTCCGGTGTCGCGCTGGAGCTCGATGCGGGTGGATTCTTCACCCGTGACGTCGACAGCCCCTGGCGAGCCGACAACTCGCTGAGAAGCTCACCCAGGCGTCCTGTACTCCAGCCGCACTGTGCCGGATCCGAGCTCAAACAGAAGGCTCCTCGGCGACTTGCTCCTGCAGCCTGCCATCCTGCAGCCACAGACGCCGCCAGGATGCGTTCGACCACAGCCTCTCTCGCACTTGGCCCTCCATCTCGAGTAGGGCACGGTAGCGCGATGAGGCCTTCCTCGCCAGACCCTGTGGTGGACCTTGCTCGATCACGCGACCGTGATCGATGACCAGAACCTGATCGAAAGCGAGGGTTTGGTGGAGATCGTGGGTTACGTACAACAGCGTCGCATGGCGCCAGAGCTCGCGCGAGCGCCGCAAGAGACGGTTTCGCGTCGCGCGGTCGAGACCGCGAAAGGGCTCGTCCAGGATGACCAGGCGAGCCTGTCGACGCATCATTGCGCGAGCCAGCCGCACGCGCTGACCCTCTCCCCCCGACACCAGGGCGCCTCCTTCGCCCAGAGTCGACTGGAGGCCATCGGGCAGCGTCTTGAGAACCTCCTCCAGTAGAGCCCTCTCGATGACGAGCCCTAGGTTCTCCTCCGTGTTGCCATAGGTGAGATTGTCCATCAGGGTGCTGTTCCAGAGGCGAACAGCCGGGTCGACCCACGCGGTCTGACGACGGAGCGCATCGAGTCGTGCGGACGAAAGCGGCCGGCCATCGATCCGCAGCTCTCCCTCGTCGGCTCGATGCCACCCCAACAGCAACCCCACCAAAGTCGACTTCCCGGCACCCGAGGACCCGACAACGGCAACGTGGCTACCCGCGGCGATCTCGACGTTGACCTCGCGCAAGAGGGCGTGACCGCCAGCGACGACGGGCAGGTGTGGATCCGCTCCGAGGACACGGGACGGACGCTGACCGCCACCACGTGGCGCGCGCTGGACCCGGACGGCGACAACCGGTTGATCGCCCACATTGCCCGGTTCTTCCAGGTCGAGGGCGTGCGCATCACGACACGCGCCGCTGCGCCGATGGGCGCTGGTCTCGCCGGGTCCTCCGCGCTCACCATGGCCGTGTGCGCGGCGCTCGCCCGGTGGCAGGGTGTCGAGTACTCCGCCGACCAGCTGCTGACGCTCGCCATGAACCTCGAGGCCAGGACCCTCGGGATCCCGACCGGCGCGCAGGACTACCGGCCGGCGCTGTATGGTGGCATCTCGGCGGTCGAGCTCGATGCGGCGGGCGTCACGCGTGTGGCGCTCGAGGTCGACCCGCTGGAGCTCGAGCGTCGGCTCGTACTGGCCTATAGCGGCGAGTCGCGCTCCTCCGGCATCAACAACTGGGACATCACCAGGCGCCACATCGACGGAGACGCTGCACTGGTGGCCCACTTCGAACGCATCCGGGATATCGCCGCCGCTCTCCGGGACGCTCTGGTCGACGGCGACTGGACGGAGCTCGCCAGACAGGTCACGCTCGAGTGGCGAGAACGACAGGCGCTGGCGCCCGGAGTGACGACACCCGCAATCGAGCGCCTCATGACACAGGCGGCGGCCGCTGGGGCGCTCGCGGGCAAGGTCTGCGGGGCCGGCGGTGGCGGGTGCGTCTTCTTCGTGATCGATCCGGCGCGCCGGGCCGACGTGTGCCGCGCCGTGCTCGATGCCGGCGCGCGACTGCTCGACTGCCGGATCGACACCGATGGGCTCCAGCTCGACGGCCGCAGCGAGTGAGGGACACGGATGGACAACCTCGGCATCGCGCGCGTCTTCACTGATATCGGCGATCTGCTCGAGATCAAGGACGCCAACCCGTTCAAGGTCCGCGCGTATCGCAACGCCGCCGACATCGTCGGTCACATGGCGGAACGGATCGCGGACCTGACCGATGCCGAGGTGCGCGCGCTCCCCGGCATCGGCAAAGACCTCAGTGCGAAGATCCGCGAGCTGAGCGACACCGGCGCGCTCGCCTACTACGACGAGCTCCGGCAGGAGTTCCCGCCCACCATCCTCGACCTGCTCCGGTTGCAGGGCGTCGGACCCAAGACGGTGGCGGTGCTCTATGCGGAGCGCGGCATCGCAACGCTCGACGATCTCGAAACCGCTGCCACCGAGGGACGTCTCCGCACGCTGAAGGGCATGGGCCCGAAGAAGGAGCGGCTGCTGCTCCGCGCACTCGCCGAGCATCGCACACGGGTCGGCAGGCATCTCATCGGACACGCGGACGACGTGGCCACTCGAGTGATCGACTATCTGCGGGCGGACGCCACGGACACGACCATCGTCGCGGTCGGCAGTCTCCGGCGCGGGTGCGAGACCTGTGGCGACATCGACCTGCTTGCCATCGGCACCAACGACCAGCTGATGTCCCGCTTCACCAGCTTTCCGGGGGTCGAGCGGGTTCTGGGACAGGGCCCGACCAAGTCGAGCGTGCTCCTGCAGGGCGACGTACAGGCCGACCTCCGGCTGGTGCCGGACGAGAGCGCTGGCGCTGCCACCCAGTATTTCACCGGGTCGAAGGCGCACAATATCGCCGTCCGCGACTTGGCGCTGCAGCGGGGACTGAGGCTGAACGAGTACGGGCTCTTCCGCGTCGCCGACGACCACCCGGTGGCCGGCGCGTCCGAGGCCGAGATCTACGCGGCGCTCGGGCTCGCCTACGTCCCCCCGGAGTTACGGGAGAATCGTGGGGAAATCCGGGCCGCGGCCGACGGCGCCCTCCCCAGGCTCATCGAGCGGACCGACCTGAAAGGCGACCTGCACAGCCACACGACGGCCACCGACGGACATGCGGATGTGGAGACCATGGCCCGGGCCGCGCGCGACACCGGGCTCGAGTATCTGGCCATCACCGACCACAGCCAGGCGCTCGCGATGGCCAACGGGCTCGATGAGCATCGGGCGCTGGCTCACGCCCGCCACATCCGCGAGGTGAGCGCGCGGCTGGACGGCATCACTCTGCTGGCCGGCATCGAGTGCGACATCCGTCCCGACGGCACGCTGGACCTGGCCGAGGACTGTCTCGCCGAGCTCGATCTGGTCATTGCCTCCGTGCACTCCGCGTTCGGCCAGGCGGAGGCACAGATGACCGACCGGATTCTGCGCGCGATCGCATCGCCGGTGGTCGACGTGGTCGGGCATCCGACCGGCCGGTTGCTGCTGCGCCGGGACCCGTACAAGCTGGACATCGAGCAGGTACTCGACGCCGCCGCGCGGGCGGGGGTGGCGATGGAGATCAACTCGCAGGTGGATCGGCTGGACCTGTCGGATATCCACGCGCGCCTGGCGCGCGCGCGTGGCGTCAAGCTGGTCATCTCCACCGACGCGCATGCACCGGCCGGCTTCGACCTACTGCGGTGGGGCGTCATGGTCGCGCGTCGCGCCTGGGCCGAACCGGACGATGTCCTGAATACCCGGCCGCTGGAGGCGTTTCAGGCGTCGCTCCGGCGCCACCGGAAGGGCGCGTCGGCGACGTGAAGAGTCGCCCGACGCGCGAACGTCTGTGGGCTGTGGGCGCTCGGCTGCCAGCCATGAATGCGACGCGGCGCGCCGACGTAGCACAGAGAGCAGACATCCCCTGAGCCTGGAACGAGGCGGCGGACTTGAGGGAACCCGACAAGAGCGCCGAGCAGTCCGAGGTGAACGTCCTGCGTCGCAGCGAGACCGGTGCTGCGCCCGATTGGCAAGGCGCGACGAGGGAGCATACCGGCAGTATTCGACCGAAGAGCAACGCCGCCAGACGGGATGCAGCGGGACTTCTACCACGGGCTGCGAGAGCTTACCGCCCATAGCCTGAAGTCTGTGCACAAGCTGTCGTGCTGCTGCACCCTGCATACGAGGACGACCCATGACGACCCCACAGGACGTACGTGCGGAGATCAGGAAGCTCTACCATGCGACCACGCGGGCCACCGTGGAACGCGACCTGCGTCGCGCCATCGATTTGCTGAAGCGCCTCGACGGCGAGGCCGAGCGCGCGCGGGTCGCGGTCTACATGGACGGCCTGTCGCAGATGCGCTCGGAGTGGATCCTGGCTCGACGTCGGGCTGGCACGCAGAGGAGCGCACAGACGCCAGCTGCCCCCAAGACACGTAAGTCGTAGTGTCCGGACTCGAGACCTGCGGCGACACACGTGCTCTCTCGTGTCGGCGTCGGCCCGCGGTGCGAACTGAATACGGCGAAGCCCTCCGACTGCTCCTGCCGCCTGCCTCCCTGAGCGCATGATCGCGTTAGCGTCTTCGCGCCTGCCCTGTCGCCACGAACTTGCGAGCCGCCGCCCGGACCCCATCCGACACGTTCCGATCGCGAACGACCAGCTTTAGATCCCGCTCGTTGAGCCGCGTCACGAGCGGCATAGCGATGGCGAGCGGGGTCTTCGCGTTGGCCACCAGCGCCGCCACGATCGGGTAGTGCTTGATCCAGTGACGGTTGGTGCCGATGATGCGCAGCACCTCCTCCTGCACGCTGGTCATTCTGGCGTAGACCTCGACTTCCGACGCATTCAGCTTGGGGCTACCCAGCACCGCGACCGCGACAACCTTGTTCGGATCCCGTATGAGCACGGTCCGCTGTTCGCGCGTGCCTCTGAGCGCCATCTTGATCCGGTCGATGACCGGCAACGACGCCAGTACCTGTGGTCGCGACTCCTCGGGCTCGCTCGGAGGCTCCAGCTCAGTGGCGGAGACGGGGTCGGGATCGGGGTCGGGGACAGGGTCGGGGACGGGCTCGGGGACGAGTGGAGGAGCATCATCCGACGCCGGGACCGGACCCGGCTCGACACCGCGAGCCGCGAAGACCGCGCGCAGCTCCGGTGTCACCTCCGGACGCGCGAGATACGCCTCCAGTACGGCACGCGGGATCGCGTCAAGCGTGTCCTGCGCCAGGGTGCCGACTCCGGGGTCCGGGTCGTCGAGCAGGAACAGCAACAACCCGAGCTGATCTGCGGCGTCCCAGGTCAGCCCACCCCTCGCCGCGAGCTCCCGCACTCCCAGGGGAATGTCGGCACGACGAAACAGGGTCAGAAGCGGAGAAGACACACGGCTGCCCCCAGAGAACCCTCGGCCCGCGTCACGGCACGATGTAGCTGCGGTAGTTCTGATGAGTGATGCGCGCGGTGACCACCTCGCCCGCCGCGCCGAGCGACCGGCCGGCCTGCTGGTTGATCGCGAACGCGAACGCGCCGGCGTCACCGATGTTCAGGATGATCTCTTCTTCTGCCTGATAGGATTCGCGCTCTCCCGCGCGGATGACGCGCGAGAACACAGACTCGCCATCGATCGTCAACGAGACCCAGCAATCTTCGCGTGGACGCAGCACGATCGTCAACGATCCCTGCGACACCGTCTCGGCTGGGACCCGTAGGTCGGGACGGACGCGCGGCTCTTCCCGCGCCGCCGGCGTGACCTCGGCCGCCGGCGGCGTGGCCGGTTCGGTCCCCATCGGCGCAGTCCGTAGGCCAAGATACAGCAGTATCACGGCGACCGGCACACCAACCACCACGAGCTTGAGCACCGTGCCGGCCATCCGCTGCTGGCTCTGAAAGATGTCGTGCTCACGCGAATGGGTGTCGTGCGGCTTGTCCTCCTCGGTCCCTTCCTCCGGCAGCTGCGCCATGAAGTCACGCATCGTCTGTTCGGGGTCCAACTCCACCTCCGCGGCGTAAGACCGGACGAACCCGCGTGTGAAGATTCCCCCCGGCAGCTGCGCGACATCGTTCGCCTCGAGCGCTTCGAGCGCGCTGATCGCGATCTTGGTCGTCGCCGCGATCTCGCGCAGCGAGATCTGCTTCGCCTCTCGCGCCGCTCGCAGCCGTGCCCCCACGTCGGTGGGCGTCCCGGGCTGCGCGTTATCCTCGCTGGACATCACTCTCCGTGTATGATCGCCGAAGCCCGCCCACGATGCGCGGGACGCCCTCGAATCGACCCGACGGGCCGGGCTCGGCGAACAAACCGATTGCCGCCACACCAGCCGCCCCGGCGCGAAACACCTCTACGCTGTTATCGACCGTCACACCACCTATCGCCAGGACGGGCAGATCCACTGCGCGCGCGACCGCCCCGAGCACCCTGACCCCGCACGGCGACACGCCCGGCTTGGAGTGCGACGAGAACACCGTCCCGAGCACAAGATAATCCAGGCCGCCGCCCTCGACGACCCGTACCGCCTCCGCGACGTCGTGCACGGACCGGCCCAGAAGGAACCCCGCCGGTACGTGGCGACGGGCGACCGGCGCCGGCACCGAGTGCGCCCGTAGATGCGTGCCACCGGCGCCAGCGACCAGGGCGATGTCTAGC
>JADFPE010000227.1 GCA_022562495.1 Acidobacteriota bacterium | reverse complement strand
TGCTCGATTTCGGCCTCGCGAAGTTCCGCGCGGGCGCGATGCGCGAGGAGTCCGAGACGCAGACGGGCGTGCTGGTCGGCACGCTCGCCTACATGGCTCCCGAGCGATTCCGGGGCGATCCGGTCCACCCGTCGTGGGACATCTGGTCGCTCGCGGTGATCGCGTACGAGATGCTCACTGGACAACGCCCGTTCAGGGCGGAGACACAGTCGGGCGTCCAACGAGCCTTGCTGGCAGGTCGCTTCGACGCCGTGTCACGGCACGTCTCGTCTGCGCCGCCGGGCCTTCAGGCGTTCTTCGAGCGCAGCTTGTCGCTGGAATCTACCGACCGCCCGGTATCCGCGCGCCAGTTCTTCGAGCAGCTCGAGCAGGCATTCTCGGCACCGCCGGCTACATGAGCCGCTGGTCGGCCGGGCGTATCGCCGACAGTCTCAGGGCGACGCGGGCACCGCACAGGGATGTGCGACCGGCCGCGGGTCCGATCGGCACTGATCACGGAGCACCATGACCGCACAGTCAACAGGTGAACGCGAGGAACAGACGGGCGGCAGCCGCTGGTATGTCCGGCTGCTGAGCTGGAATCTCCACGCTCTGCCGTGGTCTGTCGGCGCGCAGCGCCGGCTCAGCCGGGTGGCACAGGAGGTCTTGTCGCGGCTCCCAGACGCCCTCCTGTTTCAGGAGGTCTGGACACACGCCAACCTCCGGCATCTGACCGAGCGGCTCGGCACCGAGTATCGCGTCGTCGAGGGCCCGGACAGCACCAGTCTCCGACGACGGTCCGGTCTCCTCGTGTTCATCCGACAGGGCTGGACGATCGAGGACGTCGCCTTTCAGCCGTTCACGGCCAGTGCGCCGCGGTGGAGAATCTGGGAAGCGGACGGATTGGCCGGCAAAGGCGTGCAGCGGGTCCGGATCGAACGTGGTGGGCGACGTCTGACGCTGGTCAACACCCACCTGCAGGCAGAGTACGGAGAGCGCCGCTACGACGATGTCCGAGCCGCGCAGATCCGTGAGCTGCGTGACATCGTCCGGCAGCTGCCGCCCACCGAGCCCGTGATCCTCGCGGGCGACTTGAACACCCGCCCCGACGAAGACGCCGTGCTCGACGGTCTGCTGCGCGACTGGGTCGACCTGGGCCAGGCATTCCGCGAGCGCTGTGGCTGCGGCACACAGCTCCACGGCGACGGCCGCGCCGGGGACTGGATCGACTATGTGCTGGCGCGTCCGTCGCTGCGTGGTCAGGCGCGCGGCACCGACTTCGAGCTGCTGCGCAACCGCGCGCTGGATGATCCCTATTCGGATCATCACGGACTCTTCGTCACAGTTGAGCTGCAGCAGGCGCCTCGGCGCCGAACCCCACTGCTCGGCCTGCTGGTCGACTCCCCGTCAGCGTTGAGCCGTCGGCAGTGGTTGGTCGCCTCCATCCAGGGCGCGCTTGACCTCGGCACACCGGACTGGTGCCTCCGACGCCAGAAGTTCGCACTCTTCTTCTCGCCCGGATCCTAAGAGACGGGTTGCGGGCGCCCCGGGGCGAGCCGGCGCCAGGCGGCGCGGGAGATGACACCGAGGAAGAGCAGGATGAGGAGGACCAGGACACCGGCCACGACGAACGCGGCCACCGGGTAGCTCAGCGTCAGGATGCCGAGCCCGACGACGAACACGTCCTCTCCCAGGCTCAGCACCCAGTTCGACACCGGCTCCGGGCTCGTGTTCACGACCGCGCGCGTACCCGCCTTCGTCAGGTGCGCGCCGGCCGCCACCGCCCCGCCGAGCAGCGCCATCAACCCCTCGGTCATCGGCGTCGCCTCACCGAGTGACACCACCGCGATGAAGGCGCCACCGACCGGACGGATCAGCGTGTGAACGGCGTCCCAGGCCGAGTCGACCCAGGGAATCTTGTCGGCGACGAATTCGACCACATACAGGACCAGCGCCACCGTGATGACGACGTTGCTGTCGAAGACCGCGAAACTGGGCGGCAGGTCGACCCAGCCGAACCGGGAGGCCAGCCCGAGGATGGCGACCGTCGCGTAGAGATTGACACCGGCCGCCAGCGAGAACCCGAGCGCGTGGCCAAGTGTCGCGATCGCCTGCATGGTGGGACTCGCGTCCTCCCTCTACGTACTGGTATTCGCGATTACGGTAGCATTCGGCTGGCGATGCATCCCGCCTGGCGGCGTTGCTCCTCCCTCAAATATTGCCCGATATGCTCGGTCGTCGCGCCTTGCCAGCCGAGCGCCTCGCCACCCTCGGTGCGTCACCGTTATCGCGAACACCAGTACTGAGGAATACGAGACACAGGCGCTCAGGTTCCGGGAGGGGCTAGCAGCCGATCACGGCTCCCTCGTCGTCACCGCGCGCCGCCAGACAGGGCGCCCTGCGACTCGAGGAACGCCGCGACCGTCTCGAGGCGAGCCGCGCGCGCCCCATCGAGCGCGGTGCGGTCATCCGTGTCGACGGCGTTCACGTCGACACCGAGCTCGACCGCCAGCCGCACCGCCTCGAGCGTCTGCGCCTCGACCTCGGCACGGCCGAGCGGCATCCACGCCCGCAGGCGGCCACCCCCCATCCCGGTCGCCGCCATCAGCGCGGTCGTGGCTTCCAGACGCGGTCGCGCATAGGCGGGTTCCTTGTACTCGGCATGATGCACGAACAGCGGGTCGGCGCCATGGGCGACCAGTAGCCGCATGATGTCGGGAGCGGTGAAACGCGCGGCCAGCCAGAACGGCGTCGCACCCACCAGCGGCGGCGCGAAATGGTGGTCGCGCGAGGCGCGCCGGGGGGAGGTCCAGGTCAGGAGCACCGCGTTCGGGTCCGCCCCATGATCGAGCAGCGCGCCGACCATCCGTATGTCCCTGCGCATGACCGCCGTGTGCAAGGCACCGAAGCCGGCCGCCGCCGCATTCGGGTCGGCGCCGTTCTCGAGCAACAACTCGACGAGATCACCGAACCCGGCGTGTGCCGCAAGCGCCGTAGCACTGACACCCCGGGCGTCGGTGTCGTCAACGTTGGCTCCGGCCTCGACCAGCTGGCGGGCGGACGCGACATCGCCCACGCGCGCGGCGAACATCAGCGCCGTGTTGCCACCGTGCGGGGTCTGGCGGTTGTATTCAGGTTGCCCGTGAGGCGGCACCGCCATCATCTGGCTCCAGACGTCGGAGCGCGCACGGATGTCGGCGCCATGTGCCAGCAGCACGTCGACGACGGCGGGGTGGTGCTGCGCCACCGCCCACATGAGCGCCGTCTGGCCGCGCGCACCGTGCGCGTCCACCTCGGCCCCGTGCGTCAGCAGCAGGTCGACGACGTCGGGAGCACCCGCGCGGGCGGCGACCATCAGCGGTGTCTCGCCCGCCAGAAGCGCCAGGTTCGGGTTGGCACCGGCCGTCAGCAGCCGCCGGACCATTACCGCGCTGCCGTTCTGGCCGGCCGTCCACAGCGGGGTTGCCCCGAGATCGTTCGTCGCGTCCACGTCGGCCCCGGCGTCCAGCAGCAGCTCGACGATCTCGACATCGTCCCGGTAGCTCGCCCAGTGCAGCGCGGTGGTGCCGTCCCCTTCCGTCGCGTCGACGCCAGCCCCCTGCGCGAGCAGCGCCCGCACCACCGCGGTGTCACCGTCGCGGGCCGCGTCGACAAGAGGCGGGGTTGCAGCAGCGCCCGCGGCGCCGGCGTAGCCGAGGCAGACACACAGGAGGGTGAACGCGAGTCGCGCGCGGGCGGCTGTCAGATGCATGGACGGTTCCCTGAACCCCGATGGCGGGTCTGAAGCCCCGCGGCTACCTACTCGTCTACGTCAGCGCCCGTGGCGCAGGCCCTTCAGGCCTGCGAGGCAAGGCTGAAGCCTTCCCCACTGAAGACGGTGGCGAAGCCCTCCGGCTGCTCCTGTCTCCTGCCTCCCGTCTCCTTGGACGGCCTCTCAGAGTAATCCGGTCAGCGTGTCGATCGGGAGCGCACCGGTGCTCCCACCGTGTGATTCCACCGGTACACCCATCTTGTCCATCAGCGTGACGAGCAGATTCGCCATCGACGGCTCGTCCTCGTAGACGAGATGGCGCCCGCTCGGCAGCCGGCCGCCGCCGCCGCCCACCAGCATCAGCGGCAGGTTGTCGCCCGCGTGGCGGGTGCTGTTGGAGATGCCCGAGCCATACAGAATCGTCATGTGGTCGAGCAGCGACCCGTCGCCGTCCGGTGTCGCGCGCAGCTTCGCGAGATACTGCGAGAACAGCTCCACGTGATAGTGGTTGATCTTCGACATGTGCGCGACCAGCTCCGGCACGTTGTTGTGATGCGACAGCGGATGATGCGCCTCGGGCACGCCGATCTGCGGATACGGGCGGGCGCTCTGCTCCTTGCTGATCATGAACGAGATCACCCGGGTCAGATCCGACTGCATCGCCAGCACCTGCAGGTCGAACATCAGCTCGAGGTGATCCTCGAACACCGGTGGCGCGCCCTGCGGCTGCACGAGCGACGGCAACTCGAGGTCACGCTGTTCCTCCGCCTTCTGGATGCGCCGCTCGACGTCACGGATCGCCTCGGTGAACTCCTCGACCTTGGCCTGGTCGCGCGGCCCCAGCTCGCGTCGCAACGCGGCCAGCTTGTCGCTCACCGAATCGAGCAGGCTCTTGTGCTGCTGCAACCGCGCCTCGCGCGCCGCCCGATCGGTGCTGCCGCTGTCGCCGAACAGCGTCTCGAACACCACGCGGGGATTCCACTCCGTCGGCAGCGGCTGCGTGGGGCTGCGCCACGACAGCGTGTGCGTGTACACGCAGCTCAGGTTGCCGGTGCAGGCCCCGGCGTTGTTCGGCCGGTCCATCGACAACTCGAGCGACGCCACCTGCGTCTCGGCCGCAAAGTGCCGCGCCAGCAGCTGGTCTATCGACACGTCGGCGAGGATCTCGGTCTCGTTCCGGCCGCCACGTGTGGTGCCGGTCAAGAACGACCCGGACGCCCCGGCATGGATGTAGTTCCAGTTGGCTTTGAGGCCCGAGAGCACGATGGTCTGGTCCTGGAAGGGCGCCAGTGGCTCGAGAATCGGCGACAGCTCGAAGGCGGTGCCTTCCCCTGTCGGTGTCCAGTACTCCATCGCCATGCCGTTTGGCACATAAAAGGCCTGAAAGCGGTGCGGCGACGGCGTAGCGGCCATCCCGCGGAGCGAGAACGCCGGGTGCATGGCGTCGAGCAAGGGCAGCGCCAGTGTCGCGCCCAGGCCCCGGAGTACCGTCCGCCGCGGTAACGTCTTTGTCGTCAGAAAGGTCATGTGTGCCTCTAGCTAGTTGGTCGCCGTCTCGGCCGCTCGCATCAAGAACGTCGGACTCTTCACGATGCCCACGATGAGCGATGACCAGCGATAGTCGTCGCCCGCCGCCTCACGAACGATGGTGCGAACGGGTGGTCGGTCGTAGTACTCGAGCCGCCGGCCGATCGCATACGCCAGAAGCTTCTCGGTGACGGTCCGGGGAAACTGTTCCGGGTTGTCGAGCAGCAGGGCCCGCAGCCCCGCCAATCCTTCGACCCGCGCGCCGCTCGCCGTGGTCCCGGTCGCATCGACCGGTTGCCCCGATTCGTCGATGGTGCGCCACCCGCCGATGACATCGAAGTTCTCGAGCGTGAACCCCAACGGATCGATCACCGAATGACAGCTCGCGCAGGTCGGGCTGCGCCGATGTTGCGCCAGCCGTTCGCGGATCGTGGGCGGCACCGCGCCTGGCTCAGCGTCCAGGTTGGTGTCCACCCCGGGCGGGGGTGGCGGCACGGGCAGACCGAAGATGTTGTCGAGCAACCATTTGCCCCGTAACACCGGCGACGTGCGGTCGGGGTAGGAGGTGGTGGCCAGAAGCGCACCGTTGGCGAGCAACCCGCCGCGCTGGTCATGATTCGGCAGATGCACGCGCCGGAAGCGACTCCCATACACCCCCGGTATTTCATAGTGCCGCGCCAGCCGCTCGTTGACGAACGTGTAGTCTGCGTCGAGGAGCTCGGTGACGCTGCGGTCCTCGCGCAGCGTGCTGCCGACAAACAGCTCCGTTTCCCGTGTGAACGCCCGCAGCAGCGTCTCGTCGTAGTTGGGATACTGATTCGGGTCGACCACGACCTCCGCGACCCGCCGCAGGTTCAGCCACTGGGCGGCGAAATCGTCGACCAGCGCCTCTATGGAGCGCGGGTCGGCGAGGAGCCGTCGCGCCTGCTGCTCGAGCACCGCCGGCTCCCGCAGTCGCCCCTGTTCGGCAAGCGACAGCAGCTCGTCGTCGGGAATGCTGCTCCAGAGGAAGAACGACAGCCGCGAGGCCACCTCCAGGTCGCTGAGCGGGTAAACGGCCTGCCCGGGGGCCAGGCGGGCGGGGTCCCGGTGCAGACGCAACAGGAAGTCGGGGTCGACCAGCAACCGTTCGAGCGCGAACTGGATGCCGCTGTCGAAACTGCCGCCGTCCCGGCGCCCCAAGTCGAAGAACTCGAACAACGTCGCCAGATCACCCTCGGTCACCGGTCGGCGATACGCACGCCGGGCGAATCTCGAGAGAATCTCGCGGGCGCACGGCCGTTCGTCATCAGTCGTGGCACTCCGCGGCCGACAGCTGAAGATGGCTTGCCGACTCGGTGTGTCGGCCACCGACCCGGGCGCCTCATACGGGCCGCCGATCTCGACCGACGCGACGGCCGCATAGCCCATGTAGATCTGGTCGTTCGTCAGGACCCGACCACGCTGCAGCGGTTGTGGAAGACCTTCGGGCTCCCACAGCTCGCGCACGAAGGACACCCCAACGACGCGCGGGCCCGCCTCGACCGGCACCCGGACCTCGAGGTCCGCGTCACCGGTGAGCTGCATGTAGGCTTCCCACTCCTCGGCGCCGGCGAACCCTGGCTCGCCGTCCCCGGCGTAGCTGGACGCCGCCGGTCTCCCGGGGGCGTCACCGCCGACGGTGAACCGCTCGAGCAGCCGGCCGTCGAGACGCACATCGATCTGCTGGGGCCAGCCCATGCCCATGAGGTACGCCTGATACTGCCGGCGCAGACGCACCTTGATCACATACTCGCCGTCGACCGGGAAGTGATACGGAATCGCGAGACCGCCACGAGACCCGAGCGGCAGCGCCTCGTCCTGCCGGGTGTCCTGCACCACGTGCAGCGGAATCTCGAACGTCTCGAACCCCGGGCTGAGGGGCGGCAACCCGACCGCCAGCCGTGTGACCTGCCGGGCCACCGACAGGTAGCGATCGAGATGCGCCCGCGAGATCGTGAGGACGTCGGCGAAGTTGTCGAAGCTGCCGTCCGCGGTCTCATCGCCCGGCAGCAATGCGGTCACATCGATGTCGAGCGCGAACAGGTCGCGGATGGCGTTGCCGTATTCGGTGCGATTCAGGCGATGCACCGCGCTCCCCCGCCCGGGGTTGGGGTCGGCCGCCCAGGCGCGGTCGATCGCCACCTCCAACCGGCTGGCCACGATATCGTAGATGGCGGCATCGGGCCGTGGCCGGCGCGGCGGTGGCATCGAGCCGGCCCGCAGCTTCGCGATGACACGCTCCCAGAGCTCAGGGTCGGCTTCTGGCCGCGTCGCATCCACCGAGTCGAGCGCTAGCCCGGCGGTGCGCAGCCGCTCGTTGTGACAGCCGATGCAGTACTGGTCGAGCACCTCGCGCGTCGCGGGCGCCGTGGGGGGCCCGGGAAGCGGCGATGCCAGCTGCGTCTGCCGGGCCGAGACCTGGGCGGTGGAGACGGACACGACGACCGAGCCGCCCACGACCAGGACGATGAGCGAGACGGACCGCACCCATATCCGCCGCACGCTACTCCCTC
>JADFPE010000226.1 GCA_022562495.1 Acidobacteriota bacterium | reverse complement strand
AGGTAGCTACTGAGTTGAACCGACACCTACTCAGGTGGATCTCTCATCCACTGGCCCTCCGCGCCCTCGTGGCGCACCGAATACTGCCGGTATGCTCCCGCGTCTCGCCTTGCCAGACCGGCGCATCGCCACCCACAGTGCAACGCGCGACTTTCACCACGGACTGCTAGACACGTCAACCGAGCTAGGCGGCTGACGGCCTGCTTGCATTCTGCCACGCCGCAGCAGACCGACGGTCCCTCAGCCAGGAGGGAGAAACATCACACGTCAGCGAAACGACGGACTGCGCAGACCCTGCCGGTGCCCGCGACGCCAGCGGGCGGCAGACGAGAAAGGCGGTGCGTAATGTCCGACGAACTCGTATCGTTCTTGATCGGATCCAGTCGATCGCGGTTTGTTCGCTGCGTTCCGCTGCCTGCTGAGCCAGCAGGCGCGGGTGCCCGTCGTGAAGCTGTCGAAGGCTGGCTGGCGGAGCGGGTCGGCGTGATCGCGCCGGATCAGACAAGGGCGCGAAGGCGTGAAGATGACGCGCCGGTCACCGAAACGATGCGTGCGCGATCTGATCGAGGCGGCGTATTACGACCTGGGGCCGATCGGGCACGGACCGTTCGCGCTGACGAACTGGAAGCCGGACCCGGACGAGCAGCCCGAGCCGGACGAAACGGGCGGGCCGCGCCCGGCCCCGCCCGCGGCAGACTGACGCGCGACGCCCTGTGGAGCCTGGCGCGGCGTCACGGCGTCGGGCTCCAGGGTGGACGGAGGCACACGAGAAAGGCGGGGCAGCATGACGACACGCCATCGGCCTGACGGCCTGACGAAGTGGTGCGGCTGCCCGCGGCCGCGTTGGCTGGGGCGTAACGGGCTGCCCTGCGTTGTGTGTGCCTATACTGTGCCTAAATAGTCACGTCCAGGTTTCCTGTCTGGCCGTTACTCCCTGTATTAATTGGTATTTTTGGCTGTCTTCGGACATTTTGGAACCTGATGGAACGTCAGGAGCGTCGATGGGCGCACCCCGATGGCCACCTTCCGGATCCGCCCGGGACTCAGACACAGCGACCCGACTCCGCACAGGAGCCGGTCGCCCACCGTCGAGTTCGGAGCACGCCGGCGAGCGCGGCGCAGCACGATCAGCTGCTGCTTGAGCAGGAGAGTCTCAACGATGACGGCTCGCACGCCGCCGGGTCCACACAGCTTCGCGGCCGTGACGACCAGGTGGAGCAGGGTGTGCAGGACATCTTTCAGACGCGAGACAGAGTAGGTCAGACATCAGACGCCGTGCAATGCTGCTCCAACTCCGGATTCAGCGAGAGAATTGGGAACTCGAGACGCACAGGGTCATGCCAACTCGGGCCGACCTCTTACCCGATCACCGGCCTGCGCGCCGATTGATCCTTCGCTACCAGCGGAATGCCCGGCAGCTCGACTCCTCGTAGAGCCGCCGGGCAACATCACCGGCGACCGCCGTATCGAGATACCGGATTTCGATCGTGTGGCCCTGCATCCCGGCTCCCGCCGTGTCGATCTGGACGGTAGCCATACCGTTGCGACGGTCGAACGGTGATTCCGCCTGCGATACCGTCTGGATCTTGCCGTAACGGACCAGCTTGAGCGTCCGGTTGAACCAGCCGCTCTTGAACACCAGCCCCCAGGGCGCCAGCGAGTAGGCCACGTGGCTCACGTAGAGCCGCGCGTGGACGTAGGCCCCGAGCGTCATCGGTACGATCAGCGCCAGCGCCCAGGGGCCAACGACGAGCGCCAGTAGGACGGTCACCATCACGCCCAGCGCGACCCGGACTTTGAACACCCGCTGCCACGCGCGTTGCGCGATCGGCTGCCACACGACGCGACGCAGATCGACGCCGTCGTGCACCGCGCTGAACAGGTCCGGCACCCGCTCGGACTCGATCATCGGCGCCAGCCACTGACTCTCGCTCTTGCCGCCGCCCTGCCCCTGGAGGTCCATCTCCCCCTCCATGCCGCCCCCGACGGTCTGGAGCTTCACCGACTGGCGCCCGAAGACCCGGTGCAACGGCGACTCCATTACCTGGAGCACCTGGATACGTGGTGTCGGGACCGTACGCGAGATCCTGTTGAGCAGGCCGTACTCGGCGCGCAGCTCGTCCCCGACACGAGTCAGTGTGAAGCCGTGCAGATGAAAGATGTACCAGCCAATGGAGAACAGCCGGAGGAGGACCACCCCGACCACCACGATCGCTGCCACCGCCGCGATCGTACCAACCAGCGGGCTGCCTGCCAGCGTGCTCAGCCACTCGCGCCCGCTGCCGACATACCCCTGGGCCTGTTCGATCCAGTCGAATTCCCACTGCCGCTGCCAGAACACACCCATGACGGCGCCGACGACCACCATCCCCTTGTTGGAGGCAATGCCCAGCTTGACCAGCTCCGACGTCGGGAGCGGCAGCAGCAGCCGGCGCGGGGCGCGGCGCGCCGCTGACCCCGCCCCTTCATCTGTGGACGCCTCGACCCGCGTCGTGTCAGCACCGGCGCGCCCAGCGAAGACGCGGGCACGCATCCGCTCGATCGCCTCGAGCGACAGCACGCGGATGACCGCCTCCGGCTTACCGCCACTCGCCGTTTCGACCCGCACCAGCGCCACATTGAAGGCCCGGTGCACCGGGTTCTGGACCAGATCGATGTTCTGGATGCGTGCGTACGGGATGTGCCGCTCGGTGCGCGTAAAGATCCCGTCGCGGATGACCATCTCCTCCTCGGCGAGGGTGTAGCGGAAGATCAGATAGGGGAGGAGCGAGATCAGGGCCACGAAGACGAGAGCGATCGTCGCCCAGATGCGCGCACCGGTCGCCCCCCACATGGCCCAGGGGCTGCCGCCAGAGGCGAACAGCACCAGGATGGCCGGAATGACGAAGGCCCGCGCCGTCTTGGCCGCGACGAACAAGGGCGAGAGTGGGTGCAGCTGCTGCTCCGCGTGCTCAGACGCCATCGCGCTCATCGCCTGCAATCAAGAAATCGCGGATGGGGAGCGCTTTGTCGTACGGCAGGCCGCTGAGCGACACCGAGGCATCTTGGGTTCCGGCGGTGTGGATGACCAGCTTGCTCAACCCGAAGCGCCGCTGGATCGGTCCCTGCACCACGTCGGTGTGTTGCACGCGCGCCTTGGGGATCGACGTCACTCCCCGCCACAGCACCCCCCGTCGGATCGTGAATCCGTGCTCGTCGGTGCGGTAGCTGATGTGCCGATAGCGCACCCCCGGCCACCATGTCGCCCAGAAGGTCCAGAACACCGTCATCACCGTCAACACCGCGAAGATCAGCGGTGTGACGATAGGCGGAGCCGCCGCAAAGATGGCGATCATCAACGCCGCGAACCAGAGCGGCGCTGCGATCGCACCGACCCAGATCAGCGCGGTGAGGCGGGTGACGGTCACCGTGGCCGGGTCGAGCAGATACTCGACACCGTCGGCGATGTTTGACGCGGACGTCGTAGGCTCCAAGACGGACGCCGAGGCACTCTCAACAACGGTCTCCCAAGCGTCGGTGTCATCCTGGTCCGTGTGCAGGCCCACGCAGGGATCATATCGAAAGTTCGCTGGGCAGCGCGCGTCGGGACGTAGCCAACGACCGCCGAGGTGAGACAGGACCATTCGCGACGAGTTCACCGATGGCGCAGCAGATTGAACGACCATGGCGCCAGGGCGACGGCCGCCAGCGGCACGAGGGTCGAGGACGCCATCAGCGCCATGAGCGCCTGCGACACACCGGGCGGACGCATTCCCGAATCGCCCAGGAGGGCTAGACAGATCGCCGTGAAGCCGGCCCACATTACGAGGGCCGCGCCGGTGGCGCGTGGCGTGAGGATGCGATCGGCCAGCGCCTGCCGGAACACGTACACCGTCCCCATCGGTATCAGGGCAGCCACCAGCCACGCATGCGTCTCCACGAATGTCGCACCGGCCCATCCCCCGGCCACTGCCAACGCAAGCGCGAGGCTGTAGAGCCCCACACCCAGGATGGCGAGCACGACTCGCCTGGCGCAGAGGACGAAGAACGTCTGGACCACCGCGGCGCTGGCGACGACCGCGGCGAACTGAATGACGAAGACCGTCACGCTGGCCACAAGCCGCCCGCCGGACATCGCTCCAAGAAACTCGACCAGGCCAGGGCGGGCCCGCCCTCCCCAGGGCTCGAGCGCCAGCGATATCCAGAAGCTCGTTGCGATGAGGGCCCAGGCGCCAAAAATGCAGACCACCGTCACGAGCAGCTTCACCCCGACGAGCCGGGCCGTGCCCACGGCGAGCGTCGCATCGAAGGCGCTCAGGTCGGACACGCCGTGCCGCCGCCTGAACCCGAGCATCGAACCGACGCCGACCAGCACGGGCACCGCGGGCGACAGCAGTGTCCCGAGCAGCGCGAACCCCAGCCCATAGGCGTTCCAGAGGGAGAAGAGCACCGGAATCGCCAGCGCGGTCATGATACCGACCGCCAGCACGTTCTGTCCCCCACGCTTCATCTCAACCCACACCTGGGCGCGCACCGGCGATGCGGTCGGGCACGACACGCGTAGCGCGTCGACGAGCCGCGTGAGCGCCGTCGCACACCGACCTACGCCGCCGGCGATCCGCAACGTGAACGTGTCATCCCCTCGCCGCTGCCGTTCCACGCCCACGATGGCCACCCCGATCGCGGCAGCGCCCAGCATCGCGATGAAGCCGTAGTCCGCCAACGAGAAGGCGAATATCTCCGGCCACCGTGCCGGTGGAAAGTCGTTCCCCGGCAGGTTCTCCGGGTGCAGCGTCCTGTAGGCGAGAATGGTGCCTCCCAGGACAACGTACGCGCCGCCGACCTGGATCGCCTTGTTGCGGGTCCACCAGCTGACCGCGGCGATGACGACCGTCACGGCGGCAAGCACTCCGGCGACCGGCGCCAACGGAAAGGGGATGTCGAAGGCCGTTCTCAGCACGACCGCGGGAATGAGGTACGCCAGCGCGCTCGACACCGCGAGGTAGGCCATCGGGACACCAGCGAGCACCCACGTGTGTACCGGACGCGAGTACCCCAGATACAGCGGGAACCCGGCTCGGCTATCCCTGCCCTTGAGCGACACCAGCGACGTGATGCTGAACAGGCCCAGGAACATCAGCATCAGGGTCGCCGCCGTGTCTTGGGCCCCGTAGATCCCTGCCACCGTCAGGACCGACAGTCCCGCAAGGATCGACATCGACACCTGAAGCGCCAGTCCGCGACGCGTCAGCCTCCACAGCTCCCACAGCATTGCGGTCGTTGGTGTGTGCATGCCCTACTCCGCCTCCGCGCTCAACCGGCCGCGGCCGACCCGCGCGATGAAGATCTCCTCCAGGGTCGCATCACGCGACTGCACGACCTCGCCCCCGAGCTGCGCCACCGACTGACGGAACCGCTCGATCGAACCGTTGTGCACGACGCTCCACGAGCGCCCACCGCCCTCGGTGGACAGCGCACCGTCAATCTTCGGCGCCTCATCCAACCGCTCGGCGAATGTCACGCTGCTCCGTTGATGGGCGTCGCGGATGCTCTCCACTGAGCCTTCTAGCGCGACGCGGCCGTTGTGAATCATCGTCACGTGGTCCGACATCCGCTCGACTTCCTCCAGCAGATGCGACGAGAAGATCACCGTCCGACCGTCGTCGGCGACCGTTCGAATGATCGCGTCCAGAATGTCCTTGCGCACCACGGCATCCAACCCCGTCGAGGGCTCGTCCAGAATCAGTAGATCGGGACGATGCGCGACCGCCGCCACGAGGCCCGTCTGCGCCCGCATCCCTTTCGAGAGCTCCTTGACCTTCTTGGCGCGGTCCAGGTTGAACGTGTCGAGCAGGTCGTCCGCGTAGCCCATGTCCCAGCTCGGGTGATACGCCTGGGTGTAGCGCATCAACTCGTCGATGCGCATCCACTCCGGCAGCTCGCGCTCCTCGGACAGGTACCCAACGCGCCGCAGCACCCCCACCGGGTCGCGCACGGGGTCTCGGCCGAAGACGCGGACCGAGCCCGACTTCGCGCGAAGCAGACCCAGGAGATGCTTGATGAGCGTCGTCTTCCCCGCACCGTTGGCGCCGACGAGACCGTAGATGCGCCCCGCCGAGGCGACGAAACTCACCTCGTCAAGAGCGACCTTCTGCCCGAAACGACGCGACAGGCCGGCAACGTCGACTACGTGTTCTGTCATCGCTCCTTCTCCATGCTCAACTTGGGGTTCGCCTTGCGTCCCATCTCGGCCTGCCTCCGCCGGAACACGCCCAAGACGTCGTCCGCCGTGAAGTCCAGCTGATGCGCTTCCGCCAACAGCGCGTCCACCCGCTGCTCGATGATTCGTCTACGCTCCCGGCTCGCCAACGGAGACGCCCCCTCCTCAGAGACGTAGGTCCCCGCGCCGCGCCGCTTCCGGACGATGCCCGCCGTTTCCAACTCGTCATAGGCCTTCACGATCGTGTTCGGCGTCACCTTCAGCTGCAGCGCCAGTGTCCGAATCGGCGGAATCTCCTCCCCCGGCTCCAACAGCCGTGACGCGACCATGTACCGGATCTGATTGACGATCTGCCGGTAGATCGGGACGCCGTCGGCAACGGTGATCGTGATGTCCATAGCACTTGACTCGACACAGAGTTCAAGTGTATCCGTATACTGATACACTTCAAGTAGCCTGTCAAGCGTGGTGGTCGTCAGACCGCCTGGCGATGGTACCTGTGGTGGAGCCCGCCGACGTGCGGCATCGCGATGACCTCGCGGGGTTCAGCAGGCTCGACGGCCCGGGTCACGAGCGCATCCTTGCCCAACGCGAGATGCGTCCGTCAGTGATGCCGGTAGTCGACGTAATCCCGCAAGATTCGCTTCAGGTGCCGCTCGTTGCGCACACTCACGTGGTCGAGACACTCTCGGCGCATCGATCCGATCAGTCGTTCGACAGAGGGATTCTGCCACGGACTCTGTACTGCAACATTCGCGCGATCGAGCTAATGGAAAGGACCGCGTGTCCGGACCCTGAACTCAGGGACAGCGATGACTCCCGTGGCCGACCGCGGTCGCCCCCAGCCTCAGACTCGGAACATTTGGCGCCGCGCGTGTCAGTCCCTTTCAGCAGACCTGCCCGATTCACTCTGATCGAATTGCGCATCCAGCGTCTGATCCAGTCAAAATCGGGATGCCAGCCTCGTGCAAAGCGCCGGCCAGTTCTTTGACACCCGCGAATAGTGCTGGAGCTGGGAAGTCGCTCGGTGGCGACATCCGCCTGGTCCGATTCGCTTCCCACTCCTCTCGGAGGGACACCGGTGCGAACCAAGCGATCGGTTCTCGATCACGTTCGCATCGTTCAGGGACGCGAGGTTTCTGCGGATCACGAGGGTCGGGGTCTGCCACGTTCCGTCGTGTCGGCGGTCACGTGAAAGTGCGGCATTCTGCACGGTCGTCGAGTGGACCGGCGTGCGGGACGATAGAGTGCCTGGTCCAACCGTCGATGCGACTCGTGCGCTTCTGTTCGCCGGCATCGATTCGGTGGACGGCCGAGACGCGCCGCGCTAGCCGGATCGTGTGACAACGGCGATGCGTGGCCCATGTGGCGTCGGCAGAAACTGCGCCGCCAGGAATGTCGTCATCTGAACATGCCCCAGTTTCTGGTGTTGCATGGCGTGGCACGGACTCTGCGCTCAGTCCCGCGTGGCCTCCCCGTCAACGACCTACGTACCGAGGCAGCCCGCGGCGGGCGTCTTGCACCAGGTGGTGCGCGATCACTTCGAGACGTTTCTAGCGCAAGCTGGTGACCTCCGCGACGGGGAGGGCCTCTCCAGCTTCGTGGAACAAGAGTTTCGTGGCTTTCTGCGGTGTGGTTCCTTCGGCGGGGGCTTCGCACGGTTCCGATGTGCGGGGTGTGGGTTTGAGTCGGACTCCAGTAAA
>JADFPE010000225.1 GCA_022562495.1 Acidobacteriota bacterium | reverse complement strand
TCCCCCAATTGCTCCCGCGTCGCGCCTTGCCAGCCGGGCGCCTCACCACCCTCGGTGCGTTACCGTAATTATGACCGGGACCACTTAGTTAGAAGCGAGCAAGGATCCAGTCGGTCATCGTCTGCAAGGCACGCGGCGATATCGTCTCTTCGATGGTGGCGTACTCGTTCGGCGAGCCGGTCTCAGCGGTCTGAAAAAGGTGGTTCAGCCCCGCGAGCTCGACGATCTCAACGTCGTCGTTCCCGCCTTCGCTGAGCGCCAGACGGATGGCCTCCAGGTTCTCCTTCGGCGACACCTGGGTGTCCTTCTCGCCGTTGATCGCCAGCACCGGCTGGACGAGGGCCCGCAGCGCCGGCAGCGGATCGTACGTCAGGAAATAGCGAAACCACGGGCTGGTGACCTGCGCCAGCTGTGCCTGGATCTGGGCGTCGCGTGCGTTCTCTGGGACATCGGCCAGCGCCGGCTCCAGCGCCTCGCGGATGCGGGTCCGAAGAACCCCGGGGTCGTTCTCCTCCTTGACCGCAGCAAACATCGCCGCCTGGGCCGCGCGGTTGGCCGCGGCCGCCTCGTCCGTGCCGCCACTCGCCTTGATGATCAGATCGCTCTGTCGGTAGAGGATCTCCTCGCCGGTCAGCCCGGGGCCGGCCATCAGCACGACGAAGCGCACCGCGGTCGATCGGTTGGCGACGATCGGTGCCACCAGCCCGCCCTCGCTGTGGCCAATGAGGCCAATCGGGCCCACGTCGGAGCGCCGGTCGAGGAATTCGACGGCGGACACCACGTCGTCGGCGAAATCGACGCTCGTCGCCGTGGCGAACGAGCCTGTCGACTCGCCGACACCGCGGTCGTCAAGACGCAGCACCGCCACGCCGTGTCTCGTGAGGTGGTCGGCCAGGACCAGAAACAGCCGATGCCCCATGAGCGCCTCGTCCCTGTCCTGAGGACCGGAACCGGTGATCAGGACGACCACCGGGGCGGGTGCATCGGCGTCCGGCAGCGTGAGGCTGCCGGCGAGGGTCACCCCCGCGGCGGAGCTCGCGATGCGCACCTCTTCGATATCGTACGGGAACGGCGCATGCGGCTCCTGGGGCCGGTGCATCACGACCCCGCCCTCCTCGCCTCGCTCGAGCGTCAGGTCGAACGACATGCCGCTCTGAGACCAGCTGCCCCGTAGCGTGTCGTTCGACAGATCACCCTCGTAGCCTCCGCCGATGGCGTTGACGCGAAGCGTCACGTGTCCGTCTTCGAAGGTGACGGTGTCGACAGGGATACCGGTGGCGCCCTGGGCGGGGCTGTCCAGAGTGGCGCTCAGGCTGCCGTCCGTCTCGGTGATGTGAAAGATGAGCGGCAGGGTGGCCCCGGGAACTTCGAGCGAGCCGTGCCAGTCGCCAACGATGTCCACCTGGGCCGAGGCCGCGGCGGGTGTGAGCGCGCCGAGCAGCACCACAAGCAGCCAGCCGAGCGACGTTCGGGGTGTTCGTCGCCTCACATCACCATCCTTGGTTCGAGTGAGCCATCTCCTGTTCCTACGCCCCAACGCCCCCCATATTCGATCGGCCCTGGGCCTCACGACAGAAGGCCGGGCCCCCGTGGGGACCCGGCCCTCGATACCTGGCGCGCCGTCAGTCCATAGCGCCGCGGTACAGGCGGTGCGCGACGGCACCGCTAGTCGTTGTTGTCGGTCGCCTTCTGCGCCGCCTCGCGCGCCTCGACCATCTGGTCGAACTCGTCCTGGTCGAGGTAGGTCACGTCGACCCAGGCGTGGGCCATCTCGTCGACCGTCCGCGACCCGTTACCAACCCACTGGCGCGGGTCCGGATTCTCGCGGTTGGCGGTCGAGTTGTCGTGCCACGCGGTGACGACGATCATGGTGCCGCCCGGCAGCAACGGCGCCACCTCCTCGTCATAGATGTAGTTGATGTGCCAGTTCCACCGGAAGTTGCCGACGCTGCTGAGCATCCGGCGTGTGCCGTCCGGCAGAATCGCCTCCATCGACATCGCCTTGCCGCGCATGTGCATGTGCGGCTGGAAGTTCTCGAGGCGGGCCGGGCCCTTGAGCCTGGTGAAGCCCTGGCTCATGCCGATCTCGCCCGGCGCGATGTCGATGCCGCCCTGGTGGGCGCGCATCGAGTGGAGGATGGTGCGATACTTCGGCACATACTCCGTGTCGTAGAAGTAGACGCCCAGCTCGACCACGTCGTCTGCGACCTCCTCGCCGACCGCGTGATAGTGGATGTCCCAGTTGATCTCGGCGCCTGGCAGCATCAGCTTGCCGGCGTTCTCCGGGAAGATCTCGCCCTCCTTGCCGACGGCCCACTCCATGAAGGTGCCGGGGCCGATATCGTCATCGACATCGAAGCCGTTCGCCAGCCCGGTCACGCCGTCCTCGTCCTGCTGGAGACGGGCGATGGCGTGATGCACCACCTTGCGGCCGCCGGGGAACGACGGCTTCATCTCGATCGCCCGCACCCACCGCGCGTCGGTGAGCCCGGTCTCGGCCGTCGACCGCCACCACTTGTCCTGCCCATCGGCCGCCACCGTATAGGGATCGGAGGCGACGATGAGATCCGGCTCGCCGAACCGGTCCGACAGCCGCCACGCGGTTGGATCGGGAAACTCGGCTGGCGGCGGCATATCGGCGGTGTCACCCAGCGGCGCGCCGCCATCCACCCACTGCACGATGGTGTCGATCTGCTCCTGGCTCAGCGACCGGTCGTTCTTGAACTTCTGGATGCCGACCGTGCGGTCGATGTGCCAGGGCGGCATCTCCAGCGACACCACCCGGTCCTTGATCGCCCGCGCCCAGGGCCGGACCTCCGGATAGGTCAGCAGCGACATCGGCGCGATGGAATTCGGCTGATGGCACTCTTGACACTTCAGCTGAAGAATCGGCATGACGTCCTTGGCGAACGTCGGCTGGTAGTCAGCCTCCGCCTCGGTCGCCACGGCCGGCCCAGGCGTTGCCAGCACCGCCAGCGCTGTCAACAAAGCCACCGTCCCGACGCCGACACGCCGCCGCAATGACCTCGTTGTCATAGCCTGCTCCTCCCCCGCGAATCTGATCTGCATGACCGGGGACATCTCTAGCGATGCTCCACCTCAGCCCGTCCCGACCCGGATGGCTCCGCCTCGCCAGCCGAGCGTTTCTCACAGCCCCGCTACGCGGGGCCAGACTCCTTGAACGACGCCTGCCGACATAACGGCCAAAACACGCGATCGAAACGTGACTCGATGCCCACGATGCGCGTTGTTCGAGGAGTCGAGTCGTCTGGCACGTTGTATCACGGTTGTGGGCCCCGATCCAGCAGGAAAATACCCCGGCGCTGCCCGCGGGGCATGTCGCCGGCAAGGCTCGCGGAGGCACGGCCCGTTCCGCCTTCGCCACGGCGACCTCGGACAGGCAGGGCCGCCTGGAGACTGCCACGCCGCGGCCAGACGTGGCCGGAAAGAAAACCGGCCAGGGCCCTCGCAGCCCTGGCCCTCCGAAGCAACCGGAAGGGGATCCGTTACTCGCCGACCACCGCCTGATACACCAGGCTGCGCGACAGCTGCTGCACCTCGTTGATGGAGGCGCCACTGTGCTGGATCATCCCCACGAACGTCAGATCGAGCTCCGGGTCCACCCAGAACCAGGTGCCGGCGATGCCGATCCAGTAGTACGACCCGGTGGACCAGGACTCGCCAGACGCAGCGCCGTCAGTGACCACCGAGAAGTCGAGCCCCCAACCCTGCCCCGGCCGGCGGTAGGTCGCCTGCTCGACGTCGGTGAGATGGTTGGTGCGCATCAGCTCGATCGAGCGTGGCGCCACCAGCCGCACGCCGTTCAGCTCGCCGTCGTTCAGCAGCATCTGGGCGAACCGGAGGTAGTCTGGCGCGGTGCCATACAGTCCGCCGCCGCCCGACGGACCTGCCGGCGCAGAGGTCCGAATCGCCCCCCGACCCGTATAGGACACCGTCAGTCCGCCTTCACGGCTGGCTGCATGATAGGCGGCCACGCGACGACTCTTGTCGGATGCCACGTAGAAGGCGGTGTCCACCATGCCGAGCGGCGCGAAGATCCGCTCCTCGAGGAACTCGGCCAACGGCTGGCCGGAAAGCTGCTCGACCAGATAGCCCTGCACGTCGACCCCGGCGCTGTACGACCACATGGTCTGCGGCTGCGCCAGCAGCGGAATCTCCACCAGCTTGTCAATCATCGTCTGCAGCGACGCATTCGGGTCGAGCACTTGGTTCTCGAGGAATGCGGCATTGACCGGATGACGCGGGTTCAGCACATAACCGAGCCCGGCGGTGTGCTTCATCAGATCGCGCATCGTGGGCCTCCCGCGCCCCTCGATCTCCTCGACCTGCATCTTTCCGTCGGCGTCCTGCCCGGTGTAGACCTCGAGACCCCTGAACGCCGGAATGTACTTCGACACCGGGTCATTGAGCTGCCACTTGCCTTCCTCGTGCAGCATCATCATGGCGATGCCGACGACCGGCTTGGTCATCGAGTAGATGCGGAAAATCGAGTCGAGCTCGACCGGGGCATCCTTGGTGACATCCAGCTTGCCGACCGCATCGGTGAACACGACCTTGCCATGGCGGGCCAGCATCGTCACAACACCGGCCAGCTTCCCGTCATCGACCATCGCCTGCATGCCGGCGTCGAGCCGCTCGAGCCGCTTGGCGGACATGCCGACCTCTGCGGGGTCGACCATACCGAGATCGCGGGCCAGCTCCGCCTCGGCGGCCACCGGCGCGGGCTGGAACAGGTATGTGCCGGCACCGAGGGCTATGACCAACGCCACGAGGAAGAACAACGACCGCCACCGGGTCACATTGAATTGCACAGGGACACCTCCTGAAAACCGCAAAAGAGACTCCCTAGATTACTCCTTCTGCGGCGCGCTTGGGGTCTGCCGGCAACATTTCCACCCCCGCGCTCGTCACATTCCCGTAGACCCCTACTCGGTCCAGCGGTCAGCAACCCGCGACGCACCTGGAGACTTGCGATGCCCGTCCTGACACCGCTGCTTGTCACCCTGCGCACCTTTCGCCGGACACCGGTGTTCACCGGCCTGATCGTCGCCACGCTCGCCGTCGGCATCGGCGCGACCACGCTGGTGTTCAGCATCGCCGACGGGCTGGTACTGCACCCGTTCCCGTTTCCGGAGCCGGACCGGCTGGTCAGTGTCGGCACCGCCTATCCGAAGCTGAACCGCGAGCTGAGCTTCTGGGAGAACCTCTCGCCGCCCGAATACCTCGACATCGCGAACCAGAGCCGCACGCTGAGGGACGTCGTGTCCTGGGATATGGGCAACCGGCAGATCGATGAGCTGGGCACCGAGAACGTCTTCAGCGCCTTCTGGTGGGGCGACGCGTTCCCCACCCTGCGGATGACCCCCGCCGCAGGGCGCGGCTTCCTGCCGGAGGAGATCACGCAGGGCGAGCCGGTTGCCATCATCAGCCATCGGCTCTGGCAGGATCGGTTCGGCGCCGACCCCGGCATGATCGGGCAACCGATCCACATCAGCGGCGACCCCTACACCCTGGTCGGGGTGATGCCGCCGGGGACGCTGATCTACGGCACCGACCTCTGGCTGCCGATGGCGGCCGCCCCCGAGCGGTTCCCGCGTGCGCGGCGGCAGATGCAGATTCTCGCCCGGCTCGCACCCGGTGTGACGCTGGACGCCGTCAATACCGAGCTCGAGACACTGGCCCGGCAGACCGAGCTCTCCTACGGCACCGAGTTCCCCGAATACGAAGGCTGGCAGCAGGTCGCGCGCACGTGGAACGACGTCAGCACGCAGCTGCTGAAGCCGGCCGCCCTCGCCCTGCTCGGCGCCGTCGGGTTCGTGCTGCTGCTCGTCTGCGCGAACGTCGCCAGCCTGCTGCTGGCGCGCGCCACCACGCGGCGCCGCGAGTTCGCCGTCCGCTCGGCGCTCGGCGCCAGCCAGCCGCGCATCGTCCGCCAGCTCCTGGCCGAGAGCGTCACCTTCAGTGTCGCCGGCGGCATCATCGGCGTGTGGCTGGCCTCGGCCGGGGTGCGCGGGTTCGACGCCATCGCCGCGCTCTCGCCGATCGGCCTGCCCGGCACCGTCGTCATGAACGGGCGCGTGCTGGCGTTCGCCACCGCCGTCTCGGTGCTGTGCGGTCTGATCTTCGGCACCGCGCCGGCGTGGCAGGCAGCTCGGACCGACGTGCAGGGGATGCTGCGCGCCGAGGCACAGACCGCGACCGCCGGCCGTCACCGGCTACGACTGCAACGCGCCTTCGTCGCGCTCGAGGTCGCGCTGGCCGTCATCCTGCTGACCGGCGGCGGCCTGCTGGTGCGCAGCTTTCTCAAGCTGCAAACGGTCGACCCCGGATTCGACACCGGCCAGATGCTGACCATGCGCCTGACGCTACCGCCGGCGAAATATCCGGGCAGCGCGTCCGGTATCTTCTTCGCCGAGCTGGTGGACCGGCTCGAGCAACTGCCGGGCGTGCGCCAGGCGGCGGCCGCCTCGCAGTTCCCGCCCCGTGAGTTTTCCCGCACGCAGTTCGTCGTCGAGGGCATGGAGGGCGGCCGCGACGAACGGCTGCCCAGCGCCTTCCTCACCATCGCCAGCCCCGGCTACTTCGAGGCGATCGGCGTCCGGCTGCGGCAGGGTCGACTCTTCACCGATCGGGACGTCGACGGGGCGCCCGAGGTGGCTGTCATCAACGAGGCGGCGGCCCAGCGGTTCTTCGGAGGCGACGACGCCGTCGGCCGACGGTTCCGCGTCGGCACGTCGCCCGACGCCACCGCCATCGAGGTGATCGGCGTCGTCGGCTCCACACGCAACCGCGGGCTCGATGCACCCGCCGACCCCGAGATCTTCGCCAGCCTCGACCAGCTCCCCGGCCGCTGGAACCAGCTCTTCCTGCTGGTCCGGACCGAGGGGGACCCGCGCGCCATCCTGCCTGCCGTCCGGGCCGAGGTGGCGGCGATGGACCCCGAGCAACCGATCTACGCCATCATGACCGTCGACGAGGTGTTCGCCCTCGTGTCCGCCCCACGACGCATCGCGACCCTGCTCATTGCCGGTTTCGCCGGCTTCGCGCTGCTGCTCGCCGTGGCCGGAATCTACAGCGTCGTGTCGTATGGCGTGAACGAGCGGACCCAGGAGATCGGGCTGCGCATGACGCTGGGCGCCTCGAGCCAGAGCCTCCGCCGGCTGATCGTCGGGCAGGCGCTGGTGCCGGTTGCCGTGGGCGCCGGGGTCGGTCTGGCCGGCGCCGTCGCGCTCGGCCGCACCATGTCGGGGCTGCTGTTCGATGTGGGGGCCGGCGACCCACTTACGCTGGGGGGTGTCATCGTGACCCTGCTGGCCTCAGCCACCCTGGCCAGCTATCTGCCCGCCAGGCGCGCCAGCAGACTCGACCCGGCGAGCGCGCTACGCGTGTAATCAGGCCTGAGAGCAGGCTCAGGGCCGCCGGGGCGACGGCGAGGCCTCTTCGAGGTGGGTGACAGGCCGGTCCAGGTTGCGATAGCCAAGCTTCAGCAAGTCGATGTCATCCGCTGTCCGCGGAACCCGGTCAACGAGCGCGCCGACCTTCTCGTTGAGCGCGGCCACACCTTCCGCCACCTTTTGGATCTCCTCCCTCGTCTGTTCGAACAGGGCAGAGGCGTGACGCTTCCCCTCGTCAGACGTGACGCCAATCTTGTGATCGAGCCTGTCGACCTTTCTCTCCAACCGAACGAACTTCCCGTCCAGCCGATCAAACCTTCCGTCCAGTCGAACGAACTTCGTGTCCAGCCCATCGAACTTCTTGTCCAGCCGATCGCTCCGCTTGCCCAGCCGGTCGACCGACCCGTCGATCTTCTTGTCCAGCCGGTCGACCTTGCGGTCCAGCGACGTCAATGTGACCCTCGCCTCGCGTTTCGCCATGCTGGATCATCCTAGCAGCCCGTGGTAGAAGGGGCTATTCGTAGATTGAGGATCATGGGCCCGGGTTGGCGCGTCGCCGGACCGGCACACGACGC
>JADFPE010000224.1 GCA_022562495.1 Acidobacteriota bacterium | reverse complement strand
CCCGCGCCATCATCAGCGCTGGGACCATGCTCGTCACCGGCTGGCAGGCGCCCGGCGACGGCTACCCGCGCAGTCTGATGGGGTCGATCGCCCATCTGCGCCAGACGTTCCTCGACGCGCAGCACTACCGGACCGTCTGGGACATTTACCGCGAGACCGACGGCGTCTCCCGCCGACCCGGGTACGACTTCGCGCTCGAAGCGCTGCAACCGGTGCTCGACGGGGCGCTCCCGATCGTGTTTCCTGCGGCCCGCCGGGACGAGATCGACCGCGCGTTCAGCCTGGCGAACGAGTTCGATCTCCGTCTCGTGATTGATGGCGGAGAGGACGCGATCAAGGCGGCATCACGGCTGCAGGCAGCCACGGTGCCGGTCTTGCTGCGTATCGACTTCCCGACCGAGCCGCGCCGAAACACGCCCAATCTGGAGCGGCTCGAGGCCCGCGCCCGAACCCTCGGGCGCCAGGTGACCGACGCCATGGTCCAGTCGGCTCTGGGTGCCGACCGCGACACCCGGGTCGGAGCCGGCCGGCCGCTTCAACGAGCGTCTGCGTCTGTGGCGGGAGCGGGTGGGCACAGCCGCGACGCTGGCTGCGTCGGGGCATCCGTTCGCGATCACCACGCGTGGGCAGCGCGACGCCGGGCAGTTCCTCGCCAATCTGCGGCTGGCCATGGACGCCGGCCTCTCGCACGATGCCGCCCTGCGCGCACTGACCCTTGGCCCGGCCGGCATCCTCGGCGTCGACCGTCAGCTCGGGTCGCTCGAGGCGGGCAAGATCGGCAACGTCGCGCTGCTCGATGGCCGTCTGGGGGAGGCGAACACACGCGTGCGCTGGGTCGTCGTGGACGGCGTGCCGTACCAACAGGCGCCCGCCGAGACGGACGACCCGGACGACGACGACGACCAGCCCGACGAGCCGGAGGCGGAGACGGCCAACGCGGAGCCCGCCGACGATGACGGCGTGAGGGTGGAGACCGATGCCAGTCGCGTGCCGGCCACCCGGACCGGAGGCGACGTCCTGATCCGCAACGCCACCGTCCTCACGATGGCCCAGCCGGGGGTCCTCGAACAGACCGATATCCTCGTGCAGGACGGGCTGATCGCCGAGCTCGGCCGCGGTCTCGGCGCCCCGGACGGCACCGTCGTGGTCGACGCCACCGGCGCCTGGGTGATGCCGGGCATCATCGACGACCACTCACATATGGCGGTCGACGGCGGGATCAACGAGGGCACGTTGTCGATCACCGCCCAGGTGCGCATCGAGGACGTGTTGCGCGGCGACGACCTGACCCTGTATCGCGCCGCGGCCGGCGGGGTGACCACCGCCAACGTGCTCCACGGCAGCGCCAACACGATCGGCGGACAGCGGGCCATCATCCAGATGAAGTACGGCGTCCCCGCCACCGAGCTGCAGTTCGACGACTACCCGCGTGGCATCAAGTTCGCTCTCGGCGAGAACGTCACACGACGCCGCAACCGCTTCCCCAACACCCGTATGGGCCAGGAGGCCGTCATCCGCCGGGCGCTCACCGAGGCGCAGGTCTACCAGGCGCAGTGGGAGGAGTACGAGGCGGAGAGTCGTCAGGCGGACCGGCGCGTCGCGCCACCCCGTCGCGATCTGCGGCTCGAGACGCTGGCCGGCATCCTGAGCGGCGAGATCCTGGTGCACAGCCACGGCTACAACGCCGATGAGCTGTTCATGCTGCTCCAGACGCTCGAGGCATTCGGGGTCCGCGAGCTCACACTGGAGCACGCGCTCGAGGCTTACAAGATCGCTCCGGAGATTGTGGCCTTCGGCAACCGCGGCGCGTTCGTCTCGACGTTCGCCGACAACTGGGCGTACAAGATCGAGGCATACGACGCCATCCCCTACAACGTGGCGCTGATCACCGAGGCGGGCGGCCGCGCCATCCTCAACTCGGACAGCGGCGAGCGGGTCCGTCGGCTCTACGTCGACGCCGCCAAAATGGTGCGCTTCGGCGGACTGTCCTATCGGCAGGCGCTCGAGACGATCACCCTCAACCCGGCGATGGCGCTACAGATCGACGAGTACGTCGGATCGATCGAGGTGGGCAAGCGGGCCGACCTCGCGTTGTTCAACGGGCATCCGCTGAACATCTACTCACGCGTCTTCATGACCCTGATCGACGGCGAGGTCGTCTTCGAACGGCGCGGCGACCGTGGCGGACCCTTTCCGCTGGCACCCAAGCGCACCACGCCGTCAGGCCCGGCACCCCGCGACGCCAACAACCGGTACGCCATCGTCAACGCCGAGATCCACCCGGTGTCGGGTCCTGCGATTCCACACGGCACGCTGGTGTTCGAGGACGGCCGCATCACCGCGATCGGGGCCGACGTCACGGCCCCGGCCGGGGCCACGGTGGTCGACGCGGAGGGGATGCGGGTCTACCCCGGGCTGATCGACGGCGGCACGACGCTGGGTCTGAACGAGATCGGCGGCATCGCCGTGACCCAGGACTCGGCTGAGAGCGGTGTCATCCAGCCCGATCTCCGGGCCGCCGTGGCGGTGAAACCGGACTCGGAGCTGATTCCGGTCGCCCGGTTCACCGGCATCACCTCGGCGGTCTCGGCGCCGACCGGCGGCCTGGTGCCGGGACAGGCGGCGCTGATCCAGCTCGCCGGCTGGACACCGGCCGAGCTCGCGTATGTCGACCGGCTCGCGTTGCAGATCAACATCCCGAACGGGGCCGGCGCTCTCGACATCGGGGCGTTGCTTGGCCAGGACCGTGGCTCGGACGACGACGCACCGACCGCCGACGAGCAGATCGAGCGGCTGCGAGAACTGTTCACCGAGGCGCGGACCTACGCCGATCAACGGGACCAGGTGGCGCAGGCCGGCCAGCGTCTCGCGTCGTACGACCCGGCGCTGGAGGCGTTAGTCCCGTATGCCCGGCGAGAGAAACCGGTCATCCTGAGCGCGAACTCCGCCGCGGCCATCCTGGTGGCGATCGACCTGGCGGCGGAGCTCGACGTGCGGGCGATCCTGCGGGGCGGTCAGGAGGCCTGGCGGGTCGCCGACGAGATCGCCGACGCCGGGCTGCCGGTCCTGCTGAGCCCGCTCACGCGGTCGCCCAGCGACCGCTACGATCCCTACGACTCCGTGTACAGGAGCCCGCTACGGCTGCACGAAGCCGGGGTCCTGTTCGGGTTCCAGAGCAACAGCGGGTCCGGCTCCCGCCAGCTGCCGTTCCACGCCGGGATGGCGGTCGCCTTCGGGTTGCCGCCAGAGGTGGCCCTGCGGTCGGTGACCCTCAGCACCGCCGAGATCCTCGGTGTCGACGACCAGGTGGGCTCGCTCGAGGTGGGCAAGCGCGCCGACGTCATTATCACGGACGGTGACCCGCTCCAGGCGGTGACCAACGTCCAGTACATGTTCATCAACGGCCAGCCAGTGGACGTCGACGACAACAAGCACACGCGGCTGTATCGCCAGTACCAGCAGCGCCTCGGACAACAGTGACAGCAGAAACCGTTCGGCAACGTTCTGGGCGGGCCAGAGATCGGCCTGTCCGCCGTAGCGTCGGCGGAGGCGGAAGGTCGAGTGACGCCGACGTCCTGACACTGGCCGGCGTGCGGCTGATCCGGGACGCCACGACGATCCTCGACGGCATCGACTGGCGAGTACGGCCGGGCGAACGCTGGGTCATGCTCGGCCCGAACGGCTCGGGCAAGACCTCCCTCTGCCAGATCATCTCGTTCTACCTGCACCCGTCGGGCGGGTCGGTCTCGGTGCTCGGCGGCCAGCTCGGCCGCGTCGATGTCCGCGCGCTGCGGCTCCGGATCGGCCTGACCAGCCCGGCGCTCGCCGCGATGATGCAGCCGAGGCTGACGGCGGAACAGATTGTCGTCGCCGGCAAGCATGCCGCGCTCGCCCACTGGTGGCACACCTACGACGAGACGGACTGGATGCAGGCCCGGCGGAGTCTGGAGCGAGTCGGCTGTCTCGACCACGCAGGTCAGCGCTTCGGCACCCTGTCCTCGGGTGAGCGCCAGCGGGTACTACTCGCCCGCGCACTGATGCGGGACGTCGGGCTGCTCGTGCTGGACGAGCCAACGGCCGGGCTCGACTTGACCGGTCGCGAACAGTTGATCCAGACACTGGCCGGACTGGCCCGGGACCAGACCGCGCCGGCGCTGGTCGTGGTCACTCATCACGTCGACGAGATCCCGCCCGGGTTCACCCATGCCTTACTACTCGCATCTGGGCGAATCGCGGCGGCGGGACCGATCGATCAGGTGCTCACCAACAATCGATTGTCAGCCTGTTTCGGCCTGGCACTGGAGGTCGAACACCGGCACGGCCGATGGCGCGCCTGGGCGACCGGTGTCGCCGATCCGCTGTAGGGCCGGCCTGGCCAGGCGTGCTCGCTCCTGGCAATGCCCCGGGCTACGCCCTGGGTCTGTCCCCGCTGGTCGCGCCTACTCCGCGTCGTCGTCCTCAATGCCCCGACTGACTCGGAAGACATGTCCGTCTGGGTGTCGCACCTGCATCTCGCGAACACGCCATGGCCTGTCGGCTGGCGGACAGGTGACCTCGAGACCCCGCTCCAGACAGCGCTAGCGGACGGCGTCGATCTTCTCCACGCAGATCGACATCCACGCGCCCGCGTCGGCGGTATCGTCATCCCCGAGCCCACCCGTCAGCCTGACGTTAGGCTCCAGCCGCGAGCCGATCGCACACGCTTGGTCTTCTTGCGTGAACGGCTCGTCGGCTGCAACGCCTTGTCAGGCTGCCCTTCGGTCACCGGCATCTCGTCACCTGGCACTGCCGGTGTCAACACCGAAACCTTGAACTCCCCGGATCGACGGAAAGCGCGAATGTTGTGAGTGACGATTGCGTGGCACCCCGCGGCCACCGCCAGTTCCAAAATGAATTCGTCGCTCGGATCAGCCAACGTTGGTCGCCACAGGAAGTGGATTTCCTGACGTCTCCCGATGTCGCAAATGTGGTCAACCAGGCCGGACCGTCTGAGAAGCTGCATCGCCAAGAAACTCACGCACGTAGTTCAGATACCCCTGCCGCCCAGCCTGCGAGTGCCACAATCGAACCGACTTGCGGATTCGCTTGAGGCACAAAATCATTTCGGAAACCGATAGCTCGCCCGGCGGAGGATCGCCACTACTATGTTCGCTCGGGTTCAGAGGCGCGCGTCCCAGTCGCCACTCACATATGCATCGGCACTGTTCAAAAACCCTTCGGGCCCGGCCGGATGGACCCACGACATCCACGACACGGCTCCTGCTCTCCCTCGTGTAGGCACGCAGCAGGGTGCCGATGGCAGCGAGCACATCACGATCGACCAGCCCCGAATCCTGATCGTAGACAATCACGATGGCCGACTCGATGTTCTGGAGTACGTCTGCGTACTCTTCCTCGACGCTGGTCGTCATTTGGCCTTCCGCCTTCTAAGCAGCTTCGAGCACTGCCCTCGAACCTTTCTCAGGTGATCGGTGTGGCTAACGTCAGGTTTCAGCGGTGCCGGCTGAGAATCCGTCCCGGCATCCGCTGCAAACCGTGGTTAGACGTCTTCGTCGGTTTGATCTCGCCGTCCAGCTAGAATGGCCACGATATTCGTGACCGACGATGTTGCCTCCAAGCATAGGGCGGCCGCACGGAAATCGGCGGTCCGTCGGTGTTGGAGCTCGACCGCTAGCCGAAGCGCAGCCTTTGCGTGCCTTCGGACGTTCTCGTAGCTCGAACCCTGAGTCGCACCGCCGAAAAAGGCCTCGATCATGCGACCGCCGTCGGTCCGGCTCGGAGTCACACCGTCTGGTGGCACGTGCTGCTCTGGATCGTAAACTTCTTGGCCCAGGGAAATCAGCAACTCCCTGCAGAGAAGTCCAACTGTCTGATAGTCCTCCTCGTGTCGGGCCGACTTGAGGCGAGCACGAGCCTTCTCGACAGCTCTGTCCACCCTCTCCCATCCCGTCGGCTCCCTCGCCGGGACCGGGACATCCGTCGCTTCGACAAGAGTCTCGAGGATGGGCGCGTAGAGCGCGTTGATGTATCGACGACGTTCAACGTACGAGCCGAAATCGTCTTTCCATTTATGGTACCAGTCCCACAGACTCCCGAAGGGATTTGGGTCCTCGATCCCGCGCGCCGAAAGGGCCGCAGCGATCCTACGCTGGCGAGCCTTGTAGTAGTCATCCACCTCCTGGATGCGAGCGCCGCCGGTCGCGACGGAGACGAGTTGGTTCCGCTGGATGCAAATATCCGGATAGAGGGTGTCGTCAACCTCCTGTCCACTGTCGGCGATGAGCAGCCGGTCAGGGGCGTCTCGAGGTTGTTCGCCCTCGTGGCTTGAGTGAATCGCCTCCACGATACGTTTCTGGTCCCATTCCGGTAGTCCCTTGATCGCCTCAGAGAAGACCTTCGGCGACGACAGTTCGATGACCGGTACCCGCACGTCGGTCCAGATGTCCTCGCTTCCATATTCGTACGTTGAATGAACCAGCAGCCCGGCCAAATCGCCTCTTCCCAGCTCGTTCAGGAATCCGACCGCCAGGTCAGCTGAGCGCATGAAATTATCGTCCGTCTAACGTTGAATAGATAGACGGCACCAATCCGCCTGACCTGCACGCGGCACGCCCTCGAGCCGTCCCTGAGATCGTACGATTGGTGACCAGTCTGCCCGTGTTCGGTACCTCGGTCAAATGCCATCGGTACATACGTTTACTGGATTCGTTGGGGTCGCTACCGGTGGATTGGCGCTAGCGCCATAACCGCGGGATTCCGTGCGTATGTGGCAGGCGCCAATTGCAGGAAACGATGTTACCTGCGGTTGACGCCAGGCACGGCCAGGGGTGACGGGATTGCCGGCTGACAGCGGTGTCGACCCGATAACTTTCGGCCGTACAACAACTTTCAGCTGGAGCCTAGCGTTGGCGCGCAGATTGCGCCGGCTGGTGATCCAGAAGTGGCCGTGCATCAGAGTGAGGCTTCATTGCAACAGTTCGGCGAGTTCCTCCTCAGGGCGCGATGATGCGAGACCAGACGGTGTCGTTCGATTGACCGTCTGGCCAGTCCCATGGGGGTGCCAGCGGCATCGGGGCCACACCGACCGACCGCTGCATGGCCGTGCAGCCCGTGCGCGAAGACGAAGATCGAACGGCTCGCCAAAGGCGAGCCGCGGCCGTTGCTCGAGAAGCGGGACGGCGACCACCGAGGCTTCGTGGACACCGCCGGAGGCGCGAGTGAACAGTTGGTGCGGCGCCGGTTCTTGCCCGAACGGGACGCGAGGCTCATCGTAGAGATGGCCGAGGCCAGCAATATCCTACGCTGACCGGATCACATCCAGTTGGCCCACCAGGTGGTCCTGACACCGCTGTCTACTCTCATATTTTGGTGTTTCTTCTCATTTTGTACTTGACACGTTTTCAGTAGCGCCTCGCGGCATGTCCGTGCCATCGTCGTGACCACCGCTGTGACGGCCTGAGGCGTGCCACACCACGCGTGCTCATTCGATGGAGACGCCGACCGAGGCCGGAGGCGCGTTCGGCGACCATGCGCTGCCTCAAGAGGCTGAAAACCCAGGGGTTATCATCGGTGTATGGCTCATGATGATCAGGATGAACGGCGTCAGGCGCAGACGGACTTCCCCGACAAGGCTGCGGGCCTACGACGCCAGGCCGAGACCGCAGACCTTGGCGATGCCATCGCCGAGCTGGCGGCGCGCATTCAGGCGGCGACGTACGAACTGCTGGTGATGATCCACCAGTTCGACGAGCGTGGGGGCTGGGGCCAAGGCTTCACGTCCTGCGCGCATTGGCTGAATTGGCGAACAGGCCTGGCGATGGGGGCCGCGCGCGAGAAGGTGCGCGTGGCGCGAGCGCTGGCCGAGCTGCCACGCCTGAGCGCGGCGATGCGTCGCGGCGCACTCTCCTACTCGAAAGAGTGGGCTGCATACTGCACCTCATTGCGGTAGTGGAGTGCGCGGGCGCCTGACGCCTTGTTGTGGCGTGGGCGGATTCGGCCCAGGAGGCTCGTAGAGATACT
>JADFPE010000223.1 GCA_022562495.1 Acidobacteriota bacterium | reverse complement strand
TGCTCGTCGGCCTGGGAGCATCGAGCGATCCGGTGCGGGTGCATGTCACCTGGCCGAACGGGCAGGTGGAAGTGTGGAGCGACATCGCGGTCGACCGGTACACGACGCTGACCCAAGGCAGTGGCCAAACACCATGACGCGACGCGCGCTGCCGGCCGGGCTGACCGCCCTCATCTGGGTGCTTGCCGCAGTGGCTGGCGGGTGCGTTGCACACGACGAGACGGTCTCGACCCTGTCTGGTACCCGGCCCCGACCGGGGGTGGAGGCGTTGCGCCCTGTCTCGCTGCCCGACCTGTCGAGCTTGGCGGAATCGGTCCAAGACCAGGTACGCGAGCGCTACGCATCGTTGATGCGAACCACGGAGAACGGGATGCCGCCAGACGAGCGCGGCAACGCGTACGGAGAACTGGGTTTGGTGTTGATGGCGGCCGGCTACAACGATCGTGCCGCCTCCTGCTACCTGAATGCGCAGGCGCTGGCGCCAGACGCCGTGCGGTGGCCGTACTATCTCGGGCACCTCTACAAGACCCAGGGAGAGCCGGCGCAGGCTGCCGAGTCGTTCGAGCGCGTCCTCGAGTTGCGGCCGACAGACCTGGCGGCGCTGGTCTGGCTCGGCGAAATGTATCTCGCCGAGGGTCGATTGGAGGCGGCGGAGCGGGTGTTCGCCCATGCGTTGTCGCTCGAGCCCGGTTCTGCGGCGGCGCTGTCGGGGGTGGGACGTGCGGCCCTCGCGAGCCAGGGATATGTGCGAGCCGCGGAGTATCTGGAGCGGGCCCTGTCGGTCGAGCCGCGGGCGTTGACCTTGCACAACACGATCGCGATGGCCTATCAGAGACTGGGCGATCTGGACAAGGCCGGAGCGCACCTGCGACAGCGGGGAGGGGGTAAGCCGACTCTGCCCGATCCGTTGATGCGGGACTACGAACAGGTGCTGCGCAGCCCCACGGCCTTCCAGCTTCGTGGCATGCGAGCGTTGGAAGACGGACGGGTGGCGGCGGCGGCGGCAGCCTTCCGTACGGGCCTCGAGCTGGCGCCACACGCCCCGGCGCTGCTGCACGGGTTGGGCGAGGCGTTGGCCAGAGCGGGTGACACCCGCGGCGCGGTGGAGCAGTTCGAGGAAGCGTTGCGGTGGACGCCGGAGTTTGCCAAGGCGCACTTCGGTCTCGGGATGATGCTGAACATGGACGGTCGACCCGATGAGGCGATCGAACGGTTCTCGACCGCGCTCGAGCACCAGCCAGACTATCTGGAGGCGCGGCTCGCCCTCGCCGAGGTCTTGCGAGTCACCGGACGCCTGCTGGAGTCGCTGCCTCACTTGGAGCAGATCGTCACGCTCGAGCCTGGTCTCGCCGAGCCGTGGATCGTGCACGCGATGACGCTGGTCCGCCTCGAACGCTACCAGGAGGCTCGCGATCGATTGAACGAGGCCCGGCACGTCCACCCTGACCGACCAGAACTGACGGACCTGTTGGTCCGGCTGCTGGCGGCCGCGCCCGACGATCAGGTGCGCGATGGGCGCCGGGCGCTGGTGCTGATGCAAGAGCTCCTCGAGGCACCGCAGAACTTTTCGATGGGCGAGGCGATGGCGATGACGTTGGCCGAGCTGGGGCGGTACGACGAGGCGGCCACATGGCAGCGTCAGGCGATGGCGACCGCCCAGGAGGTCGGACGGAGCGACCTTGCCCAGCGCATGGCCGAGAATCTCGCGCTCTACCTGCAGCGCAGACCGTGCCGCACACCCTTGGATTGAGCGGTCTCTGGCTGACATGTCTTCGATCAGCTGCGGCGGCGTGGTCCTGGCGCTCGTCGGGTGGGTCGCCCCGACTGTACTGTTGGCGCAGACAGCCCCTGGGGTGACGCCGGGCCACCTGGAGATGCTGCGCGCGCTCGAGCAGATCGCCGACGACACCCCCGACACCAATCAGTATCAGGGCGACGCACTGGCCCGTCGGCTCCGCGCGCAGGTAAGGGGTCTGCCCCCGGGGACACCGGACCAGGACATGTGGGAGGTCCGGATGCAGTTGGGAGGCGCCGAGCTGCGTCTGGGCAACCTGGCGGAGGCGATCGATCAATTCACGCAGGCGCGCGCCATCGTCGGCCGCTCGCAAGGGGAGATTCCCGCTGGGGTGGCGAGCGACACCAGCTTTCAGCTGGGTCTGGCGTACTTCAGGTTGGCGGAGACGCAGAACTGTGTGACGACGCAGACGCCTGATAGCTGCATCCTGCCGCTGGGCGACCGCGGTGTCTACACGGACCAGGACGCGTCGAGGCAAGCCATTCTCCATTTCGCCGAAGTCCTGCGGAACACGCCGGCGGAGTCGGCTCGCTACCTCGAAGCCCGATGGTTGTTCAACATCTCGTATATGACGCTTGGCGGCTACCCGGACTGGTTGCCAGCGCAGTACGTCATCCCCCCGCATGTGTTCGAATCGCAGGAGCAGATCCCACGGTTCGCAAACATCGCCGTGACCTTGGGTCTCGGCGCTCTCGATACCGCCGATCTGTCTGGCGGTGCCATTGGCGATGATTTCGACAACGACGGGTATCTGGACATCGTCGTGTCGACGATGGACGCACGGGGTCAGCTCAGATTCTTCAGAAACAACCAGGAAGGGACGTTCTCCGAACGCACGGACCAGGCTGGACTGCGCGGTCTGTTTGGGGGGCTGAATCTGGTGCAGGCCGACTACGACAACGACGGCAACGTCGACATCCTGGTGCTCCGGGGCGCCTGGCTCGAGCAACACGGGCAACACCCGAACTCGCTCGTGCGGAACAACGGTGACGGCACGTTCACGGATGTCACCTTCGAATCGGGGCTGGGTGCGGTGCATTATCCCACCCAGACAGCGTCGTTTGCCGACTACGACAACGATGGCGACCTCGACCTGTATGTCGGGAACGAAACAACGCAAGAGTTTCGTGCCCCGAGTCAGCTGTTCAGGAACAACGGCGACGGGACCTTTACCGACGTCGCCGTCGAGGCAGGTGTCGAAAACTACCGCTTCACGAAGGCCGTGGTCTGGGGTGATTTCGATGGCGATAGCTGGCCGGATCTGTATGTGTCGAATTATGGTCAAGCCAACCGGCTCTATCGTAACAACGCCGATGGGACGTTCACCGATGTGGCCGCGGCGCTCGACGTCACGGGACCGGAAGCGAGCTTTCCGGCTTGGTTCTGGGACTTTGACAACGACGGGGTGCTGGACCTCTATGTGACTGCCTACGTCGCCGGCACGGCCCATATCGCCGCGAGTCTGCTCGACCTCCCGCTGGACATCGAGCTGGCGAAGCTCTACCGCGGCAACGGACGCGGCGGCTTCGATGAAGTCGCACGCCCGCAACAGCTGGTGCATCCGAATGCACCGATGGGCTCCAACTTTGGCGATCTCGACAACGACGGATTTCTCGACTTCTACCTGGGCACGGGGACTCCGCTGCTCGAGCACGTGATGCCGAACGTCATGTATCGCAATCGCGGTGGAACGGGCTTTGCGGACGTGACCTTCGCCGGTGGCTTCGGCACGCTGCAGAAGGGGCACGGCGTCGTCTTTGCCGACTTCGACAACGATGGCGATCAGGACATCTTCCAGCAGCTTGGCGGCGCCTTTCCCGCGGACCGAGCCGGCAACGCGTTCTACGAGAACCCCGGTTTCGGCAATCATTGGATCACGGTGAGACTCGTCGGCGTGGAGTCGAACCGGTCGGCGATCGGCGCGCGGATCCGTGTCGACATCATCGAACACGGCGAGCGCCGCTCCATCTACAAGCATGTCAACAGCGGCGGCACCTTCGGCGCCAACGCGTTGCGGCAGACGATCGGATTGGGCCAGGCGTCGAGCATCGAGCGGCTCGAGGTGTTCTGGCCGACCACCGGTGTGGCGCAAATCTTCCGCAACGTGCCGATGGATCGGATTCTCGAGATCACCGAAGGCGAGCCGCGATACGAGACCCTCCAGCTCGAGACGCTGACGCTACGCGCGGAGGTGTTGGGGTCGCAGCGGTGAGGCAACGGCCCAGGAGTGATTGGCGCAGCAGTACGCGGCGAGTCGACGGTCGGCGAAATGGAGGAACAGATGCGCGACCCCGCGGTCGGCGGGGCGGTCCTCGACCCAGCGACGCGCTGAGTACGGATATACTAGCCGTCTGAGTTTATCGAAGAGTTCTGCGGTGAGTCTCGCGGCGACGAGGTAGATCGACATTCGATGGAGGTTGTGATGCGCAGTCGACTCCTGGTGTGTCTCGGCGTGTTTGCGTTCGCGTGCACAGCGTTGGGACCGGCGGCCTTTGCGCAAGGCGGCGCCGACATTCCCCGCACCCCGTCCGGTCGTCCGGATCTATCTGGCAACTATGACACGGCCACCGTGACGCCGTTGCAGCGGCCCAGGCAGTTTGGCGACCGGGCGACTCTGACGGCCGAGGAAGTGGCGATCATCGCATCGGACCCGGACGGGCTCGCGAGGACGTTCAATCTCGCACCGGCGGGGTCGGACGAGCGGGCGGCGGTGCGCGCCGATGCACAGATCGCTGGGTTCGAAACCGGCGACGGGAGCCGAGAGGCCCCGCCGGCGGGGGGAGACGGATCCGCAGGCGCGGCTGGCAACGTCGGGGGCTACAACACGTTCTGGATCGACCGCGGGAACGCTGGATTCCAGATTGACGGGGAGTATCGCACGTCGATCATCATCGACCCGCCGGACGGTCGCCAGCCGCCGAGGACACCTGAGAACAGGGCGGCCGCGGCGGCACGGAGGGGGTCTTTCCGGGCGAACAGCGGGACCGCGTGGTGGCTCGAGGACGACCTGAACGCGCCGGGTCCGTATGATAACCCCGAGCAGCGCCCGCATGCCGAGCGGTGTCTGATGGGCTTCGGGTCCACGGCGGGCCCCCCGATGCTGTCGGTGCTCTACAACAACCTGAAGCGGATTGTGCAGACCGACGACACCGTCATGATCCTCGTGGAGATGGTGCATGACGCCCGTATCGTTCGGATGAACCAGGAGCACAACCCGCCCGAGATCCGGAGCTGGCTCGGTGACTCGGTTGGCCACTGGGAGGGAGACACGCTGGTGGTCGACACGACGAACTTCACCGACAACCCGTCCCTTGGTGGCGCTTCGAGGAACCTGCATGTCGTTGAGCGGTTCACGCGGGTCGATGCGGACACGCTGCTCTATGGGTTCACGGTGGAGGATCCGACAGTGTGGACTGCACCGTGGAGTGGCGAATACACCTGGCCGGCGTCCGACAACAGGGTCTACGAGTACGCCTGCCACGAGGCGAACTACTCGTTCGGCGGGATTCTGCGGGGCGCCCGGGTTCTCGAGGAGGATGCCCGCCGCGCCGCCGCCGGTTCCCGCGACTAGTACCGTCTCGCGCGAACCATGATGACGTCGTCCGCCAGTACAGGATCGTCTTCTGTCACGACGATCGACACCAGCCTGCCGTCAATCAGACGTTGGATCTGAAGGTCATCCTTGGACCCGCGACTGGTGTAGCCCCCCGCAAGCGCGACGGCCTGCTTGACCGTTATGCCCTCGGACCAGGCGTAGCTGTCTGGCGAGGCGACGAGCCCAAAGATGTGGAACGTGGCGGTGTCCGACTCTGGCTGGGGTGCGGAGCGTTGGGCCAAGAGCCCCGGCGTCAACGCGAGCACCAGCGCGGCGGTTGGGATGATGGATGCCGCAGCGACATACGGAATCGTTCGTCTCGCCATACGTTCCACGCGCCTCCTGGGGTCGAGGCGGTCAGGTTAGCACACCAGGTTGGCCAGGGCCTGTCCCCGACGCTGCTCCCCTGGTACGCGTCTTCTGCCATGAGGGACACCGGCAGCGCCCAGATCCTCCGCAGCATCTCGCCGAACAGCCGCCGGGTCAGATGCCCTTCTCCCAGTAACAGCCAGTAGTACCGCGCGTGCTTGACCAGCTGGCCTCAGGTTTTCATCAGCCGCTGCTGGAGGCTCGTGAGCGACCAGCGCTTGACCCACGGCGGCAGGCCCAGGCATCTGTCAGGTCTTGGGTCAGCGCATCAGCGACCACCGCGGTGAGATCAGCGTGGTGTGTAATCCTTCAGATTGGGAACCTCCAGACCGTCAGGCGAAAATCGGCCGCCCAGAAAGAGTCCGCCGCTGATCGGTGTGTACAGCTCGATCGCAATCTGGGAGATGGGCAGTGATGTTGCCTCGAGCTGGCCTGTCTCTGCCATGGTGATCGACGCGATTGCCAGGACCGGGCCGATGTCATCCGGTATCTGGTCGAGCGGCGTGCCAAACTCCTGATCGGGAAAGAACGCCCGCTGCACTCCCCGATGCATGTCGCTGTAGTACCAGCGCAAGACAGCTTCTTTGCTCTCAAACCACGCGAAGATGACCTGCTTGCCGCTCGCCGTCGTGGCGGTCTCTACTCCCAAGACTCCTTCAATGGCCTGTAGGCCGCCCACCAGGTCCGGCATGCCTTGAAGGGAGTCTTGTTGTTCGCCTGCGGCCGGGGCAATATGAACAAGGCTGAAGAGCAGAACCAGACCCAGTGCCGATACGAGTGGCCTGCGATATGACATCGAGTGTTGCTCTGTCATCATGTGCATCGCGTTCTCTCCCATGAATGATCACCGATCATCGCTACACCTCGCCGTCTTCGCCGATGAGGGCGGTGACATCGTAGTGCCCGGGGCGGGTGCCGGGACTCAAGGGCATGGTTTAGCGGGGATCGCTCAGTTGCGGTTGGGTTCCGTCTCGGCACGCTTGGCCGCTTCCGCCTGTCCGCCGACCAGGATAGTCGGCATGCTGTAGTTACCTTCGTGGCACGCGTATTCGTACATCGGAACGTCATGCCGGTACATTCCGCGCGAGACCAGCCGTGGACGTTGCGGGAGACGTCAGGAGGGCGAGTGCCAGACGTAGATACATGATGCGTCCTCGGTTGAGAGTGTGCGACGCTGAGACATCCGCCTCATCCCGGCTTCTCCGAGGAAGGCGGTCACGCGGCTCGCCTTGCCAGGCCGGCGCATCGCCATTCTCGGTGCGACGCGCGACTTTCACCAACGGACGGCTAGAGTTGCCCTCGCGCTCTGACCGCATCATCGTGTGCGCCACGCGGCGCCGGCCGGCTGCCACTGTCAGTCGGACGGCACGTCGACCCGGCCACGGACGGTCCTGTGTCGCACACTGCCGCTGCCGTCCCGCTTGACGACGAAGTCGCCGCCGACCTCGGCCACGTCGATGTCGCCCGAGCCGTCGTTCTCGACGATGACGTCTCGACCCACGTCCGTAATGTCGATGTCACCCGATCCGTCGTCCTCGATGACGACAGTACCGCGGACGGCGCGGATGTCGATGCCCCCAGAACCGTCGACAACCCGCACATCACCCGCGACCCCATCTATCTCGATGTGCCCGGACCCATCGCGCAGCTCGACGGCCGCAACATCGTAGATCTCGATACTGCCGGATGAGTCGTCCACCACGAGCGGCAGCGAGTCCGGGACCGCTACCACCAGATCGAGACGCCCCTTCCCGGCGGCCGTCTCTGTCTCGATCACGAGTTCGGTCCCGACGTGCGTGGCGGTGAGCGTCACGCGTTCCAGGTTAGCCTCCGACCCCGCGCACGCGGTGCCCGACGCCCGGACCTCCCCGAAATCCGGATGGCCCTCGATGCGCAGCGACCCGGCACGCGCGCGCACCCGCACCCGCGTCGCGTCCCCGACGTCGAGCGTGGCGGCGCGCGAGGCCGTCATGTTGCAGCTGAATCCATCCAACGACACCATACAGGCAGACGAGCCGGTGGCGGCGACCACCAGCGCCAACACCACGGCGGCAAGTTTCATGGTGTAGCCTCCTTGCTTCTCCATACGTGACGGCACACCGTGCGGTTCACGATACGTGAGAGAGACAGCGGCCCCCTCGGGGCTTGGGAGGGGGCGACGACCTGCGTGTTGGCAGCATTTCAAGTGTGGCCGCCCTGGAAGCGTACCACCAGGCGGCGGTGCCGGGCCGCTCACGCTTCGATCGGCTCCAGACGCGCGGACCGAACGACAGCGATCGGA
>JADFPE010000017.1 GCA_022562495.1 Acidobacteriota bacterium | reverse complement strand
CAGGACGCACGCGCGTACCAGCTCCACGCGTCGTTGCGCCTAGCAGCCCGTGGTGAACGTCCCGCTGCATTCGGCCGGCGCCCCTCGACGCACTCGGGACGCCCTGAGCCTGCCGACGGGCACTGCATCCGCCCTGCTTGCGCCAACCGCCGCCCGGTCCGTTCACACGCCGGCTATGGCCAAGTCTCGCCGACACTTTGGTGGAGGCGGACGGTGCCTCAGTCACAGACGGCCAATCTGCTCCTTCGTCACACCTGCTACTGGCCACGCGCTGCGGGTCTCGCGCGGGGTCTCGATGCGATGCGGGGTGTCACCACCGACTGCGAGCACCGCGTGCAGATCGACGACGTCCCCGATGACGATCGTGCCGGGTTCGTTGGCATCGGTCGCGCCCGGGGCCGTCCCCAGGTGTCCCAGGGTGCCGACCCACGTGCGCGCGCGTGGTGTCGACGCCGCGAACACAACCGCGGTGGCCGTCTCGGATGGCCACCCGCGCTCGATCAGACAGGCCGCGACCGCACCGCGGTGCGCCAGCCCCATCAGTACGATCACCGTCAGCGTCCCCGGGTCGAGCGAGCCCAGAATCGGTCTGAAGCTCGACTCGTCGTGCCCCGAGACGACGACAAACCCGGAGGCCAGACCGCGGTGTGTGACCGGGATCCCGGCCAGCGCCGGCACGGCAACCGCCGTCGTGAGCCCCTGCACCACCTCGAACGGGACACCGGCTGCTCGGAGCGCCATCGCTTCCTCGCCTCCGCGGCCGAGCACATACGGGTCGCCGCACTTCAGCCGGACCACACGGCGTCCCCGGCGCGCGGCCCGCACCATGACCCGGGTGATCGTCTCCTGACGCACCGACTTGCGGCCGGCGCGCTTGCCCACGAAGAACCGTTGCGCTCGCTCGGCGAGGGCGACCACCTCGGGGGTGACCAGCGCGTCATAGAGCACCAGGTCGGCCGCCCGCAGGCGGTCGAGCGCCTGCACGGTCAGCAGATCCGGGTGGCCCGGGCCGGCGCCGACGAGCGAGACGAATCCCTTGGTCATCACGGATGCCTGCCTACCGATCTTCGTAGAGACCGGCCAGCGCGCGCAAGAGCAACGGGCGCCGCTGATCGATCGGCACGCCGGTGGCGACCCACGCGGCGCGCTGGTCCCGGGCGACCGACATCCACCGCTCCACCTCCTCCTCGGGCAGCAGCCTCTCGAGCGCCTGGCGGATCAGCCCGGCGAGCGCGGGCGCCCGGCCGTCTGTCGAAATCGCTACCGTCACGCCGCCGCGCCGCACCACGCCTCCGAGATAGACGCTGGCGTTCGCCGGGTCGTCCACGGCATTGACGAAGACCCGCCGGGTCTCGGCCGCCGTCGCCACGGCGCGGTTGACCGCGCGTGGCGCGGCCGCCACGGCCAGCCACGCGTCGTCGAGGTCGGACGCCTCGAAGGGGCGGCGGTGTATCGTCACCCCGCTCCCGGCGATCTCCGGCGTTACCTCAGGTGCGACCACGGTGACCCTGGCGCCGGCATCGAGCACGGCGCTCAGCTTGGCGGTTGCGTCCGATCCGCCCCCGACGATGACGACGGCACGGTCGGCCAGCTTCAGGAACACCGGGAACAGATGTGCAGCGGCGCTCATGGACGACTCCCAGGGGTGCCGGCGAGTGCCCGGGCGTGACGAGGCTCAGGCGCTCGGACCGGCGTTCGCCTCGTGTGGCGCGGCGACCATCGGCGCATGAAGACCGCACTCGGTCTTGGGCGCGCCACGCCAGCGGCCCGCCCGGTCGTCCTCGCCCGCGGCCACGGTGCTGGTGCAGGGCACACATCCGATGCTCGGGTACCCGCGGTCGTGCAGCGGGTTGTACGGCACGTCGTTCCGGAGCAGATGAGACCAGACCTCCTTCTTGGTCCAGCGGACGAGCGGGTTCACCTTGCCAAGACCGAACTTGGGGTCCCATTCGACCGCGAGCGCGTCGGCGCGGCCGGCGGTCTGGTCCCGCCGGATGGCGGTGATCCACGCGTCGAACCCGCTGAGCTCCGCCGCGAGCGGGCTGACTTTGCGCATCTCGCAACACTGATCCGCGTGGCGGGTCCAGAGCTCTGCGCCGTGCGTCGCGGCCTGCTCGTCGACGGTGCGCTCGGGACGGACATCGCGGATCGTGAGCGCGTATCGTTGCTCGAGACGCCGCCAGAGATCGTAGGTCTCCGGAAACAGGAGCCCCGTATCGAGCGTGAAGATGTCGACCGGAAGACGATGCCGCCCGATCAGGTCGATCAACACGCAGCCCTCCGCGCCGAACCCGGTCGCGAAGGTCAGCCGTGACCCGAACCGGTCGGCGGCCCACCGCAGGATCTCGAGCGGGGTCGCCGTGTCGAGCGCGCGGCCCGATTCAGCCAGCTGTGTCGTCTCGGGGCGAGTCAGCGTGTGCGTCATTCGTGTTCCTGGCTCGGCGACGGCAGCGCCGGTTCGGTGGCGGCGTCGGCTGGGTGGCCGCCCGGTCGGCGTCCGACGTCGAGCCGGTTCCAGAGCCGCTCATGGAAATAGTACAGCCCGATCTTCGCGATGCCCTCGATCAGCCCGATCGTCACGGCGAATTCGGTGCTGCCCGTGATGAAGTAGACCACCAGCGCCGTGGTCAACGTGGCGAGGACGCGCCACGAGATCGCCTTGAACGCCGAGCGCTTCACCGATTCTTCGAACATCGTGACCTTGGCTCCGACCGTGCCAACTGGAGAGCACAAAAAAAAAGCCCGGGAGCGTCTGCTCCCGGGCTTCTGGTCTCTCGCGCCGTTCCTGTCAGTCTGGTGTTGTGGTACCTAGCGCGTCGCGACCGTCAGCTCGGGGGCCCAGAGGGCCACCGTACAACAGCAACAGCAGGCTCGCACGCGGAGGATCAACACGCTCATGTTGTACCCCGCGGGGGTGCGACTCGTCAAGCGCTTTCACACGCTCCCGCCGATAGCCCGGGCTGCGCCGCTGCTCGAGCACGTCGGCCGACAGCGCCCAGGATTCGTCGGCGTGTGCGTTGTCGAGGTCCAGATCGGCGCCACCACAGACTTCCACTGCGAGGGTCGTGCCGTCGGAGACCCGCGGCTCGATGTCGACCGCATGCAGCCGGTCACGCAGGTCCAGCTCGTCGTGCCACACGACAAACACGATCGCCGACACGGCGGTCGTCTCGCCCCTCAGCCGGCCGTCACGAATGTCCAGCTCGGCGACACCGCCCTCGTTCATCCAGCCGGCCAGCGGCTCGTCATCGCCGTCCGGGTCGTCGAAGCGCCAGCGTGCGCGGTGGAGCCGTGGGGGACGGGGTGCCGCGGATCTCGACCGACGCCCTGCGACGAGGTCGATGAGCCGTCGCGTTGCGGGCGGTTCCGGGGCGCCGGCGCACCCGGCCAGCAACGCCACAAGGGCGATGAATCGGTGCACGGGAGGAGGTACGGGTGTGGCGGCGCCGCCGGTCCGCACCGCCGGTACGGCGAGCCGGGGTTGGCGGCGCCGTCTCACGCCCCGGCTGCTCATCGGCCCAGTGCGGCGAGCATCTCGATTCGTGCGTGTTCCTCTCGTGTTTCCATCGCGCTCTGAAAAAGCATGCGCAGGAGCAACAGTGCGAAACCATAGACGACCAGGACAAGAAGCCGCGCCGGATGCTGAATGACGAGGTACGTGATGGCGTTGTCAAAGAACGTCGGCAGGATATAGCGCAGAGCGTCTTCGAGATGTGCCAGCCACCAGTGCATTACGCGCCATGTCTCGTTCGCTGACAGGGCCGACTGTGAGCAACAATCAGGAGGTGAGAGCTCTGGCCGAAACAGCCACGCGAAACCGGACGCCCCAACCAAAGTCGCCGTGCTCAACAGGAACGTCCAGTACAACATGATTCGGCTTTTCCTCAGACGGGCAAGCCCGGCCCGAACACGGGTGTACTCGGCGCGCTGCTCTGCCTTGGGGGAGGAGGGGAAATTCTCCGGGCCCGTGAAGACCACCTCGAGTTGCCCGGGCTCAGGCAGATTCCCTGGTGTATATCCGGCCGTCCTCATCTCCATGCGATCGAGGACCGACGTGTGAAGGCGAATCTTGGCCTTCTTCTCAACGCATCGGTCCTGGATAGGACGAGGCTGATAGCGATAGAAGATCTTGAACCCGCCGCGCGAGTCGTGCAGTTTTCCGTGTGGATTCGCGTCGGCTTTCGCGTCCGCCATCGCCGTGGACTTTAGCAGGAGCCCCGCGGGCGCGCTGGTGTCCCCCGGGGAGGCTCTCAGCCGGGCCCGCAGCGCCTCACCATGTTCGTTGAGCTTCTCGATCATCCAATCGAGTGTGACGTTCGCCAGCTCGTCCCGGGGATATCCTCCACCGATATTCGCGTGCATTCCCGAGAACCACACCTGTTCAATCGTTTCGCCCGTGAACTCTGCTTCGTTCCACACCAGCGGCCAGAATGTTCCGCGCTCATCGTCGACCGCCAGGGCGTGATAGACGTTCTTCACGCAGCTCGCAGGTTCGTAGTTGTAGAACTGGTGTCGCCGGAGCAGATTCAGAACCGCGTCGAGAATCGGGATCTGTGGGGCGCCAAGGGCGGCGACGGTGTCCCAGACTCCCATGAACTCGATCTCGACCTCTGGCTCGTTCTTGAACTTGGGAGCGTTCTTGAAGAGTCTACCCAGGGCCTTGAAAAACCCTGCGACCGACGGTTTGCCTCCACTGTCGACATAGTGCTGCATGGCGGCATCGATGCGATCCTGAAAGGGCTTCTCATCGAGCACGTCTTCTTTGCGATAGAGCTTGTCCTGCTTGTCAAGGGGATTCTTGATGACGAGGCCGCAGTGTTGAAGCATCCCCGCGAAGGCCCGGACAGTGGCGGCGCCGCGACTGAATCCAAAGATGTAGATGTGGTCCCCGTGGGTATAGTGACGGCCCAGAAACTCGTAGAGGTCTCGCACGTTCTGACGGAAGCCCCAACCGAATGCACCACCGAGTACCTTGCCGAGTTTGCTCTTGGAGGTGCCGACGCCGTTGTCATAGAAGACGACCTGTCGCCGCTCCTCCCTGAGATCAAGGTCGTTGATCCTGACCGCGTTGTAGATCTTGAAGACATTGGTGTTCGACCCGGAGCCACCCTTGTTCCCGGTGCCATCCGAACAGAGCACGATGTTCTTCGCCATGAGTTCCCCCTCTGTGTCGGGTTCGGTCCCCACACCGCCTCGAGAGCGACGACTCACGCAGAGCTTGCTTGAGACCTGCGGTACTGGGCGCCAGATCGGCATGCCATGCCGGCGACGGTGCTGCTATCTAGAAACGAGCGGACCGCGACAAGCGAACAACCTGCTGCTGCGCTGAGCCGAGTGGCCCGGTGTTCGGGTCCGCAGTCCCGCTCGCCGGCCGGGGCATCACACCTCGACGCCCAGGACTCCTTTGAAAGCAAAACCGAACACCATCGAGAGCACGAGGAAGGCGATGAGCCAGTCTACGTCGATGCCGAGCATGCGGAGCTCGAGTGGCGGGTAGATGATCTCGACCGCCTCGACGCTGTGACCGGCCGCGATCGGCGGCTCGCCCGGATAGAGCAGCGTGTCGACCAGGCCGCGCCCGGTTCGCCGCTGGACGACCGGACCCCACCGGGTGCCGCCGACGAGCCGCTTCTCGAGGGTCTCGTCGCCGATGCGCACGACCAGCGCGTGGTCGCCCGGACGGTCCACACGGAGACGCCAGGCGATCTCGCGGGTCGACCGGATCCGCACCGGCGGCGTTTCCACCGTCACGCCGTCCGGCACGTCGAGCGTGATCGGTTGGTCGAGCGCAGCCACATCCCACACCAGCGCCTTGACGAGGACCGACTCGCCGGCTTCGAGCGGCCGGACCGCGAACCGCAGGTTGAGCTGGGTCATGACCAGCGTGACCGGCACGATCATGATCAGCATGGGCACGAGCGCCAGACCCATGAACCGGAACGTGTCGCCGAAGATCCTGCCTTGCAGGGCCAGGACGACGCCGATGTCGTGTTGAAACAGCCGCACTCCGATCAGGTTGCCTCGGATGCGGTCGCGGATTTCCCGGATGCGTTTCTGGTCGGAGGTCTTCCCGAACAGCCAGACCAGCAGGACGCCGGAGGCGAGCGAGATGGCCGTCAGCGCCCACATCGGCGCCAGCGCGCGGAATGGCCAGCAGATCAGGTCGAAGACCGGTGTCAGGACGACGTTGATCGCGTTGACGATCGCTACCATGAACGTTCGCTCTCAGAAGGCAGAAGTCCGGAGGCAGAAGGCAGAAGAAAGCCCGACGGCTTCGCCAACTTCGAATCAGTCGACGGCGCGCTAACCAGGATGGGCCGTCCGACGACGACGCTTTTGCACCGATGGAGAGGAGCGGGCCGAGACGGACCGTGATGATGGCGAAGCCCTTCTGCCCGCGTCTGACTGCTGACTGCTGACTGCTGAATGCGCTGACTCAAGAGATATACCCCAGCCCCTTGAGACGCTTCTTGATCTCCTCCTCGGAGTCGGCGCCTTCGAGCTGCGAGATCTCCTTCTCGAGCGCGTGGTTGATGAACTCCTCGACCGTCGAGTAGCCGGCGATCTCCGCATAACGGGTCGCCTTCTCGAGCAGCGCCGTGTCGATCTTTACCTTGGATCCGAACATGATTGCCTCGGGTGCTCTCAGAAGTCAGAAGGCAGACGGCCCCCGCTCGTCGAAAGCGTTTTCCGAGCGCCCGACGCCCGACGCCCGACGCCGATCGGTCGCCGCGCGTCAGCGCGGTGCAAGCGTATCCTCCCCGATCATCTCCGGTAGCGGCGCGACCCCGAACTCGTCGAGCACCGCGACGGTGAGGTCGTACAAGGCCGGCGCGTCCAGCGTGATCCGCTGGTTCGTCAGCAGCACCCCCGGTACGAGCCTGTAGTCGTTCTGGTGGTCGCCGCTCCACGGGGCGTCGTTCTCGACGATGACCTCTCTCGGGAACTCGCCGAGCGGGTTCTCCCACGAGCTGCGATAGCCGCGGCTGTAGCCGACGATGATGTCGGGACCCCGATCCAGGTGCGGGCCGACGAACCGTTCGGAGGTCCGGTAGACCAGGCTGACCGGGTTGGCTCCGGTCCGGTCGTCGAGCATGGCCAGCAGATCGCGCTCGAGGTCGTCGAGCAGCCGCTCATACTCCGCGCCCGGCTCGACGATGCCGTCACGCTCCCGGCCGCGCAGGTTGACGTACAGTCCGCTCAGCCCGAACGCGTAGGCGCGCGTCCCGGACCAGTCCACGTTGACGAACAACGGAGATCGGCCTTGCAGCGACGGGTCTTTCAGCGTGACGTAGCCTTGTTCGAGCAGCCAGGTGTTCAGGTTGACGCCCCAATAGAACGGGGCGAAGCCGTGGTCCGACATGACGATGAGCGTCGTGTCCTCGTCTACCACCTCCAGCACGCGTCCAAGCGCCTCGTCCATCTCTTCGTAGAGCATGCGGATGCCGTTCCGCAGCAGCTCGTCCGGCTCGTGAAGCGGGTGCTCGGGGTCGGCGAAGTGGTACAGCATGTGCGAGCCCTGGTCGACACTCGAGAAGTAGAAGAACAGGAGTCCCTCCTCGAAGGTGTCGAGGAAGTGGTCCAGCGCGCGCCGGCGCTCGCCGAAGACGAACTGCGACTGCTCCCAGAACTCGGCTCCATCGAAGATCCCTTCGGTGAACGCTTTCGTGTCTTCAGGCAGCTCCTGGGTGTAGAACGGGCCCAGCGCGTCGAAGAGGTCGGCCGACCAGCTCTCTGGGTTCGAGAGCGGCATGGCTGGGTCCTCCGGGTTGAGCTGCAGCGGGCTGACATATAGCTTGAAGTCGGGTCGTACTTCCTGCAGATAGAAGCGCCCGATCGCGCTGATCTCGACGAGGAAGGGGACCGCTTCGAAATCGATACGGACCCAGTCGCTCCACTCGCCTTCGTTCAGCACCAGCTCGGTATCCTGGACCACGATCTTCGCCACCGGTGCGTCGGGGTCGAGCAGCACCTCGAAGTCCACCACGAGATCCGGGTTCTCGTACTCGACGTCGCCGCCGCCGAAGCCACCGGAGTTCACCCGCAGGCGCCTGAACGCGTTGGGTGGGCCGTGCAGCTGGGCGTCGACCCGGTAGTTGATCACCTCGACGAGCTCGATGCGACCGGTCATGGCCGCCATGTCGTCTGGCGGGTAGTCGGTGAAGAACGAATAGGTGCCGTGCCCACCCAGGATGTCCGGTGTGCCCATGCCGGCGAATGAGCGGCCGCCGGTCTCGACCGGTGGGAAGTTGACCGGCATCCGGAAGATCGTCGTCTCGATGCCGGCGGCGTCGAGCAGATCCCACCACGCCTGCCCGCGGCGATACAGCCCGAGGTCGCCGCCCGACAGCGGTAACACCCAGGAGCCGAGGGTGAGGCTGCGGCCCACAGGGCCGATGGTGTAGAACGGTTCCACCGGTTGCATCGTCTCGGGGTCTCGATGCAGGAAGTCGAAGATGCCGTGCCCGCCCGGGTCCATGCCGGTGATGAAGGTGGACCAGGCCACCGGGCTGAGCGGCGGCATCGTCGTCTGGAGCGGCGAGAAGTCTCCCTCCCGGGCGAGTCGCGCGAAGTGGGGGAGCCGGCCCTCGGCGATGAACGCCTCGAGCATCGCGTGATCCATGCCGTCGATGCCGAGGATGATCACCTTCTTGCCGCCGGCGCCACTGTCGCAACCGGCGGCCCCGAGAGTCAGGGCAAGGAGTGCGATCGGACCGACCCGGCGGGCCCCACGTCTCATGACGCCGCCGTCCCCGCGGTTCCGGTGCCGACCGGCGAGCCGCCGGTGCTGGCCGCTGGTGCCGGCAGCAGCGACTGCCCATCGCAGTAGGCGGGGATCGCGACACCGAACAGGTCGAGCACCGTCGGGCCGATGTCCATGATGCCGGGAGCGTCGGAGGCGATCGGGCGGTTCGAGAACAACATGCCGGGCACGTCCGGTGGGTTGAAGTTGTGGTCGCCGCTCCAATAGCGGGTGTTGTCCTCGATCACCTCGTCACTGATGCCGCCGGTCACCGACGCCCACCCGACGCGGTGGCCTGGCCGGAACCCGACAATCAGGTCCGGCGCGTCCGCCACATAGGGGCCCGAGTAGACCTGCCTGGCGTCGTAGACCTCGCGCACCGGCTGTACCTTCTCCACCTCGTCGACCAGGGCGCGCAGGCCATCGCGAATCTCCCGCCTCACCTGATCCGCGTCATCACCCGGCGTCACGATCCCCCCGGTTTCGCGGCCCTGCAGGTTCAGGTAGATGCCGCCGAAGCCGACGGCGTAGGCCTTCGTGCGCGACCAGTCGACATCGCCGAACATGTCGGCGCCGGTCGGCCGGTCCCCCGTCACCGCGAGGAAGCCGTGCTGATAGAGCCAGGTGTTGAGATTGACGCCACGCCGGAACGGCTTGAACCCGTGGTCCGACATGACGAGCAGTACCGTGTCATCGTCGACCGCCTCCAGCGTGCGACCGACCAGCGCGTCCATCTCGATGTAGAGCTTCCGGATCGCGTCCTTGTGCTTCGTCGTGCGCCCCCGGTTGGCCGGGTGTCGCTCGTCGAGATGTCGGAAGAACATGTGCTGCAGCCGGTCGGTGATGTCGAACACGCAGACCACCGCGCCGCGCGACGTCTTGTCGAGGGCGTCGAAGAACATCCGTTCCCGTTCCGCATGGATGAGATAGGTCTGCTGGAGGAAGGCGTCCTCATCGACGACCCCCTCGTTCAGCGCCGAGGTGTCCTCGGCTAGCCCGAGTGTCGCGAAGCGTCCCTGGGTCTTCGACAGATACACCGCATAGGTGAACGGGTGCGAGATCGGCAACGCCGGTCGATCGGGGTCGATGTTGATCGGCGTCATATAGAGCTTCAGATGCGGCGTGGTCTCGATCAGGTAGAACCGCACGATGCCGGTGACCGTCATCCCGAGTCCCACCTTGAAATCGAGTGTGATCCATGGGGTGTACTCACGCCGTTTCAGCGGATGGACCACGCCGTCGAGGTGCAGCTCGGCATGGCCGTTCGCACCGGCGCGGACCTCGAAGGGCAGCCGCAGTTCGGCGCCATCCTTGCGCAGGCTGTTCTCGGGCCCTGCGATGACGCCCTGCGCCACTCCGTTCATCCACTCGATCGGCACCCGGTCGCCGCTTGTCAGCGTGAGCCGCTCGGCGGTGTCGCTGCTGAAGTAGCTGTACGTGCCCTGACTGCCCTTGAGGTCCGGCACGCTCATTGCGCAGAGCAGGGTGCCGTTGAATTTCTCGGCCGGGAACGTGATCGGCACCCGCAGGATCGAGCTGACGATGCCGTGGTCGCCAAGGATCTTCCAGAAGGGCTGGCTGCGCCGGCCCGCCTCGATCAGCGGTTTGCCAAGGGGGATGCGGAACGGTCCCAGCGGCAGCGACCGTTTGGGCGGCGCCACCCGCGCCGAGCACAGCTCTGGGAGGTGTGACTTCCGATTCGGTACCAGGAAGTCGAAGATCCGGTGCTTGCCCGGGTTGCAGCCGGTCTGGAACGACGTCCAGGCGACCGGCGACTCGGCGAGCAGCGTGGTCCGCAGTCGGTGAAAGCTGCCTTGTTGGCGTAGCCTGGAGAAGTTGGGCAGCACGCCTTCGTCCATCAGCTGCTCGGTCAGCTCCGGGTCCTGCCCGTCGAGCCCCAGCACGATCACGCGTTTCACCCGGCTGGCCGCCAGCGCCCGGTTGCCGCGAATCTTCTGCACGGCCAGGCGGATCGGCCAGGTCAGCAGTGTCACGACTGCCAGGGCCATCGTGAACAGGAGGATGAAGAGCGAGGAGACGAACGCGAAGCCGGCGCCGGGGCCGACATAGGCCTCGGCCGGCGTGGGCGTCGACAGGAGACCGCCGACCAGAAGGCTGCTTGCAAAGAGCAGTCGGCGCACGCGGATGGCGACCGTCGGTGATCTCGCGAAGGGGCGTCTCACACCACGGGCTGTGAGACGGGCCCAGGACGTCGCTTCTCTAGCTCGCATGTTTCCGTGGCCCCGCTACGCCGGGGCCGAGCCATCTCCTCGAGGCGTGAACAGCGAATGCGAATATCACGATCCCACCATCACGGGCTGCTAGTGGGTGGTGCGGTTGCGGTAGAGCTGCTGGTCGACCACCGCGGTCATCTTCTCGACATCCAGGCGGTCGCCGAGGAACCGGCTGACCTGGGCGGCCACCTCGCGCGGGGTGTTCAGCGTCGCGCGGTGGTCGACGTAGAGCACTTCGCAGTTGGGCCGGGCGGCGAGCTGGCGTTCCGTCTTTGTGAGGTGGGCGGCGAACATCTTCGCCATCTCCTCGTCGCTGGCGTCGCCACCCGACTCGCCGCGGCGCTCGAGCATCGTGCGCTGGGACGCCAGCACTTCCTGGAGGCTGCGCCGGACGAACACGATCTTGTAGTGGTGGGTCGACGGCAGGTGCTGGAGGAGGAATGAGATGACCTTCAGGCACTTCCCGCGTGCATCGTCGAGCCACGACGTGTCCCCACCCTTGTCAAGCTCCTTGACCAGTTCCAGCTCGTGGTAGCCCTTCGGATTGTCGTCATCCGCCTCGCGGATGCCGTCGACCACCGTTTCGAGCCCGCCGGCCGCGAGCATGCCCATCAGCATCGACGTCCCGGAGCGCGGCAGCCCCGAGACGATGACCACCGACTGCTCGACACCTGGCGTCCCACGACCGAAGAGACGGTGCAGCAACCCTGCCACGGCAGCTATTTGAGTCGATGGGCCAGTGAGCGTCAAGGCGTCACGGGCGCCGGCAATTTGCGGCTCATCAGGGTCGGGCGTTACACTGCGCCTCGCGATGGTGACGATCGATGCGGTCAACGAGGTGGCGCTGCGTGCCGGGGAGGTGGTGCTGAGGCACTACCGGGCCCGGGACACCTGGGTGAGGGAGAAACCGGACGGGTCGCCGGTGACCGGCGTGGACCTGGCAGCGGAGGCGATCATCCGGGACGGGTTGCTGCGGCTGGACCCCACGATCCCGTATCTGTCCGAGGAGCACGAGCTGCCGGCCTACGACGTGCGGCGGGCGTGGTCGCGCTACTGGCTCGTCGACCCGCTCGACGGGACCAAGGAATTTCTCAAGCGGACTGACGAGTTCACCGTGAACATCGCCATGATCGAGGCGGGCGAGCCAGTGCTCGGCGTCGTGGTCGCGCCCGCGACCGGCCTGCTGTACTTTGCGCGGGCGGGAGAGGGCGCCTGGAAGCGGGCGGGCGACGGGCAGCCGCAACGACTCCGGTCGACCCTGTCCGACCCGTCCGAGCCGCTGCGTATCGTGGAGAGCCGGTCGCACCCCAGCCCGGCCCTCGACAGGTTTCTCGCTCAGTTCACGATCGCCGAACGGGTCAAGAGCGGTAGCTCCCTGAAGTTCTGCCTGGTGGCCGACGGCCGCGCCGACGTCTACCCGCGGCTCGGCCCGACGATGGAGTGGGACGTGGCCGCCGGCGACTGTGTGTATCGTAATTCCGGGTATCCCGAGCCCCACCCGGGGACGCTCCGCTACAACAAGCCATCGTTGAAGAACCCGAACTTCGTCATCGGGCTCAAACCAGGGACGTATGCGTTGCCGGATGACGAAAGAAGTCAGACGGCAGACGGCCGGAGTCAGCAGGGGACCTGAGGGCTTCGCCCGGCTTCGTTGTCAACGGAGTGATCCGAACGGCTCCCGGTCGGTGGCTGAGAACCCGCCGACCGTGTCCGCACACCCGCTCGATGGGGGCGGTCTTGTCCGCCGAAGCCTTGGCGAAGGCGGAATCGTGATAGATTGAAGCGCTTGTCAGCACGGCTCGGGCGTGCTCGTCCGGGTTCCACCGTTTCGCCCATCCTTCATACGTCACCGGAGACCGGGACCTGCTGCTTCGGTCCGCCAGGATTGCCAAGGAGTCATCACGTTGTCAGACCATCTCATTGCCCCGCACGGCGGGACGCTCGTCGAACTGCTTGCCGGCTCGGCCCGCGCCGAGGAGATCACGGCGGAGTCGCGCGACTGGGTGTCGCACGACGTCACCCCGCGTCAGCTCTGCGATCTCGAGCTGCTGCTGAACGGCGGGTTCTCCCCGCTGACCGGGTTCATGACCTCCAGAGACCATGACGCGGTCTGTGCCGACATGCGGCTCGCGGACGGCACGCTGTGGCCGATTCCAATCATGCTCGACATCCCGGACGCGACGGCGGACAAGCTGTCGACCGGGTCACACCTGGCGCTGCGCGACGCCGAGGGCGTCATGCTGGGCGTGCTCCACGTCGAGGACGTGTGGCGCCCGGACCGCGAGGCGGAGGCCCAGGCGGTGTTCGGCACCACGAACCACGAGCACCCCGGCGTGGCGCATCTGCTCGACCGCACCGGGTCGGTCTACGTCGGCGGTCGGCTCGAGGGACTGCAGCCGGTCTCACATTACGACTACAAGGAGTTGCGACACACGCCGGCCGAGTTGCGGGCGACGTTCGCCAAGCTGGGGTGGACCAAGGTGGTCGCGTTCCAGACCCGAAACCCGATGCACCGGGCGCATCAGGAGCTGACGCTTCGCGCCTCCAAGGAGGTCGAGGCGAACCTGCTGATTCACCCGGTCGTCGGCATGACGAAGCCGGGCGATGTCGACCACTACACCCGGGTGCGCTGCTACGAGGCGTTGTTGCCGCGCTATCCGCAGAAAACCGCAATGCTCTCGCTGCTGCCGCTGGCGATGCGCATGGGCGGTCCGCGCGAGGCGGTGTGGCACGCGATCATCCGGAAGAACCACGGGTGTACCCATCTGATCGTGGGTCGCGACCATGCGGGTCCGGGCAGCGACTCGAGCGGCACCCCCTTCTACGGCCCGTACGACGCGCAAGAGCTGTTGCGCACACACGAGACGGAGCTCGGTGTCGCGATGGTGCCGTTCAAGCTGATGGTGTTCGTCGAGGACACCGCCACGTACATGCCGATCGACGAGGTGCCCGAAGGGAAACGGACGCTGAATCTGTCAGGCACCGAGCTGCGCGACCGGTTGGCCCAGGGGAAGGAGATTCCGGACTGGTTTACCTTCCCGACCGTCGCCGAGGAGCTGAAGCGGAGCCATCCGCCCCGGCACTTGCAGGGGTTCACGCTGCTGTTCACGGGGCTGTCCGGGTCGGGTAAGTCGACGATCGCCAACGTGCTGCTGGTCAAGCTGCTCGAGATGGGCGGCCGGCCCGTGACCCTGCTCGATGGTGACCTGGTGCGCAAGAACCTGTCGTCCGAGCTCGGGTTCTCGCGTGAGCACCGCGACATCAACATCCGGCGGATCGGGTATGTCGCCTCCGAAATCACCAAGAACGGCGGGGTTGCCATCTGTGCGCCGATCGCGCCGTTCGACGCCGTCCGCAAGCAGGTGCGCGCCATGATCGCGCCGCTCGGCGGGTTCATGATCGTCCACGTCGCCACGTCGCTCGAGGTGTGCGAGCAGCGGGATCGCAAAGGGCTCTACGCCAAGGCGCGCGCCGGGATCATCAAGGAGTTCACCGGGATCTCGGATCCGTACGAGGCGCCGGAGGACGCGGAGATCACCATCGACACCGCCGATCTGACCGCGGAAGAAGCAGCGCAGCAGATCATCCTGCATCTGGAGAAGGAAGGCTACGTCGCCGGGAAAGCGTAAAACGGTAGCAAGGGCCTGCAGGCCCGCTGAGTTCGATAGAAGGGGCCGCCGAGCATCAGGGCACGCTTGTCCGAGGAACAACCGATGCCGCCGTCCGAACAATTCGACCGCGCGATCGAGCGTTTCGACGCGGCGAACCGCGAGGACCCCAACCGCGGGGTCGCCGACGGCGTGGAACAGCCGAAGGAGTTGCTTTACGCCCGTCGGATGACCGCCTGTCTCGACCGGTTCGGTCCGGACGCTCCCGAGACGGTCCGGCTGGCCGCCCGGTGCCAGCACATCCGCCGCTGGACCATTTCCCGCACCGACTACCCGGAGGGCCGGGACGGCTATCGCCGGTGGCGCACCGATCTGGCGCGGTTCCACGCGTCGACCGCTGCCGCTATCCTGCGGGAGGTTGGGTACGACGAGGCCACGGTTGGGCGCGTCGAATCGCTCCTGCGGAAGGAGCGGTTGAAGACCGATCCCGATGTGCAGCTGCTCGAGGATGTGATCTGTCTCGTGTTCCTCGAGCACTACCTGTCCGATTTCGTCCCCAAGCACGACGACAAGAAGCTGCTCGGTGTGCTGCGCAAAACCTGGCCGAAAATGTCCGACAACGGCCGTCGCGCCGCGCTCGCGCTCGACCTCGCGCCCGACCTGCGCGCGCTGGTCACCCGAGCGATCGCCAACCGGTAGCACGGCCCTCCTGGGCCGGCGAGCCCAATCGTGATCAGGGGGCTGCTGCACCAGGTGAACGGCGTCGGGCGGACGAGTGCGAGGATGCTGGCGGCCAGCACCCAGAGCGGACACGCAGACGTCAGAACGGAGAGCAGGCGCAAGACCGGTCGCATTGTCTAGCAGTCCGTGGTGACACCCCGCGTCGCACCGAGAATGGCGATGCGCCCGGCTGACAAGGCGCGCCGAGGGAGAATACCGGCCTGTATTCGACCGAGAAGCAACGCCGGCAGCCGGGATGCAGCGCCGTTCGAATGCAGCGGGGCTTTCACCACGGGCTGCGAGCGGCGACTCGGGATAGCAGGGGGCACATGACTTTTCAAGCAGACCTGTTGTTCGGACGCACCGCGTTGATCACGGGGGGCGGCACCGGCATCTGCCGCGGTATCGCGCTCGCGCTGGCCGCGCATGGTTGCGACGTGGCGATCATGAGCCGCTCGGCGGAGCATCTGGCGCCGACCGCCGATGAGATCCGGGCGACGGGCCGCCGTGCCGTTGCCGTGCCGGCCGACGTCCGGGATCCGGCGGCGGTCGAGGCTGCCGTCACGCGGACCGTCGAGGAGTTGGGCGGCCTCGACATCCTGGTCAATGGCGCCGCCGGCAACTTCCTGTGTCTGGCGGAGCAGCTGTCGCCGAACGGCTTCGGCGCGGTGGTCGACATTGATCTCAAGGGAACGTTTCACTGCTCGAAGGCGGTGCTGCCGCATCTGAAGAAGAACGGTGGAGTCGTGCTGAACATCAGCGCTACGTTGCATTACCTCGGCACACCGGCGCAGTTGCATGTCGCCGCGGCCAAGGCGGGTGTCGACGCGCTGACGCGCGTCCTGGCGGTTGAGTGGGGTCCCTACGGCATCCGCGTCAACGGCATTGCCCCCGGGCCGATCGCCGACACCGAGGGTGTGCGGCGGTTACTCGATGACGCCGCGAAGCAGCGGGCCGAGAAGACGACGCCGCTGCAGCGGCTCGGTCTCATCAAGGATGTCAGCGACGCCGCGCTGTTCCTGTGCTCCAAGGCCGCGTCATACATCACCGGCGTCACCCTCGTCGTGGACGGCGGCTTGTGGCTGACGTCGAGCCGCCACGCCTTCGCGGCCCCGCCGGAGGCTCCCTAGCAGCCCGTGGTGACAGATCCGTTGCATTCGACCAGCCCCGCATCCCGCCTGACGGCGTTGCTCCTCGGTCACATCCTGCCGGTATTCTCCCTCATCGTGCCTTGTCAGCGGGGCGTATGGCCGGTCTCGGTGCCACGCGGGACTTTCACGATGGACTGTTATGGTACGAGAGACTGCGGGCTGCACGACCACGCCGGCAACGCGCTCAGCTTCGGCAAATCCACGGTCGACTGAGGTGTGGCGGACGAATCCATCGGTCTCCTGACGCGGATCCGACCGAAAGGAGCAGGCACACCATGGTTGGGTCGTGGGCTGCGGCTGATGTGGTATGCATAGAAGGTCCGCACGTTGCACCTCCGAGCTCAGGGTTCGGGCTGCCAGGTTGGTCTCGTACGAACAACGTCAACCCGTTGCACGAATGAAGGACGCAAGATGAAAGCACTCTGGAAGGGCGAAATCATCGCCGACAGCGAGCACACGGTTGTTGTGGAAGGCAATCACTACTTTCCGGCAGACTCCGTCGACAAGAAACATCTCGAGCCGAGCCCGACGACAAGCGTGTGCCCATGGAAGGGTACGGCCCATTACTACAGCGTCGTGGTCGGGGGCGAAGAGAATCGGGATGCGGCATGGTACTACCCAGACCCCAAGGAGGCGGCCGCGCAGATAGAGAACCACATCGCGTTCTGGCGTGGTGTCGATGTGCGAGAAGGTGACGAGCCGGGTGAACAGCGGACGCCACAAGACCAATGAGCGTGTCGCAGCCGAATCGTGTTTCACGGACTTTTACGCAACAACTTGTCGCAGAGCCGTCGAAAGTATTCCGGTTGCTGTGCCCCGTGCGCGAGGCAGATTGGATCGACGGCTGGTACCCCCCTGCCGCGGCTTGTCTTTCACATCGGGGGCGGGCGAACGGCGCTCATAGACAGCGGTTGAAGCACTACACCCGGAAATAGTCGCCCTGCCAGTCCTTGACCAACTTCTTGATCGGCGTGGCTTTCGTGATGTTCTCGTCCAGCACCTTGCGCGCCAGCTCCGGCAGCTCGGCGTCGCTGGCGAACCTCAGGCCGACCATCTGGGTCGGCGTGAAGTCGTTGATACGTCTCTGCAGGTCCTCCGGTAGCAGCTCCCGCATCCGCAGCCGCATCTCGAGGCGGATCACACGGTCCTGCGCCCCTAGCGCGAAGGTGCGGGCGACCAGTGCCACGATGATCAACGCCACCGCGAGCAGCAGGTTCAGGCTTGCGTCGATCGTGATGCCGTCGAAAAGACTCCACACCCTCCAGAGGAAGTTGGCGAGAAGGATCGGCAGGGCGACGTAGTGAAACGGCGCAACGGTGCGAGTATGATTGGCGAAGTTCTGTCCCTGGTTGGCCATTGTGGTCCTCCTCGGTTGTGTCGACGTAGGGGCGATCGTCCGGGTCACTATAATACGTGTGGCATTGGTCCGGCGTTGTAACGGCGCGCACGTGCGCGCCCCGCCGGCGCGGAGTGGGGCTGTGGGGTCCCCGCGTAGCGTCGGCGTGGGGTTCGGGGCGCAGCCCCGACTGAGGAAGACCGAGCCGGGGTTTGGGGCGGAGCCCCATGGAAGAAACAATGAGCGAGCTGGCATCGAAGCAGTGCGTCCCCTGCCGGGGTGGGGTGCCGCCGTTGACGGGGGACGAGCTGGCCACCTATCAGCAGCAGCTGGGTGGTGGCTGGCAGGCGGTCAATGGTCACCATCTCGAGAAGGAATACCGATTCGACGACTTCCGTCAAGCGCTGGATTTCACGATCCGAGTGGGAGAGATGGCCGAGGAGCAGGACCATCATCCCGACATCGTTCTGACGTGGGGGCTGGTGAAGGTGACGATCTGGACCCACAAGATCGACGGCCTGACCGAGAGCGATTTCGTGTTTGCCGCCAAGGCCGATCAATGCGTGTCGGCCTGATCTTGTCTCCTGGCCTGGTGTAAGATCACTGGCTCATGAGTACGGAGAGTCCAGCAACCGAGGCTGGCGCGACGCTCGACGCGTGGGTGCGCGAGGTCATCGACTGGCATTTCGACCCCGCGACAGGGTGTCCTTTCTGGCTCGACTGGGCCCGGCAGGCCGGGTGGGATCCGCGCCGGGAGGTCACGGGTTTCGCCGACCTCGCGAAGTTCCCGCATTTCGAGGACGAGTGGCTCCGTGGTGGCCCGGTGCGCCGCTGGGTGCCCAAGGCCTACGCTGACCGGCCGACCTTCGTCTTCGAGACGGGCGGCACGACCGGCATCCCGAAGAGTCGGGTTGCGCAGGAGGACTTCCGCATCGACTACGAGCTGTTCTCCGAGACGCTCCCTGACGAGCATTTCCCGAAGGGCAGCGACTGGCTCATGCTGGGGCCAAGCGGTCCGCGCCGGCTTCGGCTGGCGGTCGAGCACCTGGCCCAGCATCGGGGCGGCATCTGTTTTTGTGTGGACCTCGACCCCCGATGGGTCATCAAGCTGATCAAGAAAGGCTGGATGGATCATCTGAAGGCGTATCAGGATCACGTCATCGACCAGGCGGTCACGGTGCTGACGGCCGGGCACGACATCAAGTGCATGTTTACCACGCCGAAGCTACTCGAATCGCTGGCCAACCGACTCGAAGAGGACGGATCCAGCCTGAAGGAGGCCGGTATCACCGGCATCTTCGCCGGTGGCACAGAGTTCACACCGCAGTGGAACCGGTTCGCGCACGAGGAGCTGCTCGACGGCATCTACATGACGCCGACTTACGGCAACACGCTGATGGGGCTGGCGGCGAGCCCGCCGAGCGGTCCGGAGAACGACTACAAGATCACGTACTACGCGCCACAGCCGCGCGCGGTCATCCAGGTCGTGGACCCCGACGATGCGGAGCGCGTGGTCGGCTACGGTGAAACCGGTCGGGTGATGTTGACAACGCTGACGAAGGAGTTCTTCGTGCCGCGTTTCCAGGAGCGGGACGAGGGCGAGCGCGAGCCGGCGTGCGGGCAGTACCCATGGGACGGCGTTAGCGGGGTCCGGCCGTTCAGCCGGCTGGCTTCTGCCACGACGGTGGGGGTGTACTGAGGGCTACCGATGGTGACGGGCGGCCCGCAGAACGTGAAACATAGGAGGAGACAACACCATGAGAACGGTAAAGACTGGATTGCAGGGGTGGACCGGCGTGCTGGCGTTGATGCTGGCGACAGGGCTCGTCGCCTGTGGAGGCGGCGCACCCGAGGCGGATTCGGAGCCGATGGCCGAGGAGCCGATGGTCGAGGAGCCGACGGCTGCGGCGTCGGCGGACACCATGGAGGATCGGTCGTCGACGACCCCGTCGGTGTCGTTCGTGACGCCGGCCGACGGCGCGACCGTGTCGAGCCCGGTGGCGATGGAGTTCATCGTGTCGAATCTGAACATCTCGCCGGTGCCATCCGAGGTCGAGTCGCCGCGGGAGGGGATGGGCCATCATCACGTGGCCATCGACACCGAGTGCCTGCCGGTCGGCGCGGAGATTCCGAAGGCCGATCCATGGGTGCACTTTGGTGACGGGTCCAAGATATACGAGACGTTGCTGCCGGCGGGGCAGCACACGCTGACGTTGCAGATTGGGGACGACGAGCACCGGACGCAGGAAGGCCTGTGCACGACGATCTCCATCACGGTCGAGTAGGGGCGGTCCGTCACGCGTTCGCACGTAGAGCACCGACACAACCGTGATTCATTTTCCGATTCTCCGGTGGGGTCGCCCGTACACGAGTCTCGAGGTCACCAAGGTCGAGCACTTCGCGACCGGCGAGCCGGTGGCCGAGGTCAGTCAGGCCAACCCGGGCATCGTGGCCAGGGACCTGCGCAAGGGAGCGGACCGCGCCCGCAACGTGCTGCGGGAGATCCCGTGCGTCGAGCTGCTGGCGATGATCAAGAAGAGTGCCGAGCTCTTCTCGTCGGCTGAGTTGCCGCTGGGTGATGCCACTCAGACCCCGGCCGAGTTCGTGCGCCAGCAGTCGGCGACGACCGGACTGCCCGAGCACATGTGCCGCATGAACATGGAGAAGCTGCGGTATGTGCTCGACCACCTCGACGAGGTCCTCACCTCGCTGACCCGTAAGCTCGACTGGGACATCCTCACGCGCGGGTACGGGGAAGAGGACGGGGTGATGCGCAGCTACCAGGCGACCACCCCGGTGCTGGGCATGGTGCTGCCGTCGAACTCGCCCGGGGTGCACAGCCTGTGGCTGCCGATCATCCCGCTGCAGATCGGCCTGGTGCTCAAACCTGGGCCCCAGGAGCCCTGGACGCCCTGGCGGATGTCGCAGGCGTTCTTCGAGGCGGGTGTGCCGCGTGAGGCGATCGCACTCTACCCCGGCATGGGCGAGGTCGGGGCCGCGGTGCTGAACAGCTGCCCCCGCAGCCTCATCTTCGGGGGCACGGCGACTGTTGAGCAGTATGCCGCGAATCCCGCGGTTCAGGTGCATGGCCCGGGCTTCAGCAAGATCCTGTTCGGCGAGGACCAGGTCGACGACTGGGAGCAATATCTCGACCTGATGGTCGACAGTGTCCTGGTCAACAGCGGACGCAGCTGCATCAACTGTTCGGGTATCTGGGCCCCCCGGCACACCCGCGAGATCGCCGAGGCGGTGGCAGCGCGGCTGGGGCCGATCGCGCCGTTGCCGCCCGATGACCCACAGGCGGCGCTGGCGGCGTTCACCGTGCCGGGGCAGGCGGCCGCGATCTCGGCCGACATCGACAACGCCTTGAAGGAGGACGGAGTCGAGGAGGTCTCCGCCAAGCATCAGGAGGGCGGCCGGCTCGTGTCGAAGGAGCGGTGTGACTATCTCCGTCCAACGGTGGTCCGGTGCGCGTCGCCGGAGGCCGCGATAGCCAAGAAGGAGTACATGTATCCGTTCGTGACGGTCGTGGAGTGTCCGCAGGACAAGATGATCGGCGCGATCGGATCGACCCTGGTGGCGACCGGTCTCACCGAGGATCCGGCCTTCACCCGCGCGCTCCTCGATGCACGCAACATCGACCGGCTGAACATCGGGCCGGTCCCGACGATCAAGCTCAACTGGCTCCAGCCGCACGAGGGGAACATCGTGGACTTCCTCTTCCGGCCGCGAGCGTTCCAGCGGGCATGATTAGACGGGGCTTCGCCCCGAACCCCCGCGGGAGCTGCGCGGGGCCCCGAGAGCCCCACTCCGCACCCGCGAGGCGCGCCGTGCGCGCCTTGGCCGCTACTAGGGTTCGCCAGTGCTCGAAGTCACCCATCTCGCCAAGTCGTATCCGACCCCACGCGGGCCGCTCGACATCCTCTCCGGGCTGTCACTGTCGCTCCGGCCGGGCGAGGCCGCGTCGATCGTCGGGCCGTCGGGCAGCGGGAAGAGCACGCTGCTCTATATTCTCGGTGCGCTCGAGCCACCCACCTCCGGCACCGTCACCCTGGACGGGGTCGACCCGTTCACGCTGCCGCCGACCGAGCTGGCAGCGTTCCGGAACCGGCGTGTCGGGTTCGTGTTCCAGGACCACCTGCTGCTGCCGCAGTGCACCGTGCTCGAGAACGTGCTCATCCCGACGCTGGTGGGGGACAGCGACGCCGATGCGCCGGCCCGGGCCCGGGACCTGCTCGAGCGGGTCGGTCTGGCCGACCGGCTCGACCATCGCCCGGCGGAGCTGTCGGGCGGCGAGCGGCAGCGGGTGGCGCTGGCACGCGCGCTCATTCGTCGGCCGCCGCTGCTGCTGTGTGACGAGCCCACCGGCAACCTGGACCACGCCGCTGGCGACGTGGTGGCTACCATGCTGTTCGACCTGCACCAGCGGCAGGAGACGGTGCTCGTGGTGGTGACGCATAACACCGGGTTGGCGGCGAAGTGTCCGATCCGCTTCGAGCTGGTCGGGCAGCGGCTGGAACGAGCATGACTTTTGGCATCCTGCTCCGACGCAGTCTGACCCACTACTGGCGCACCAATCTTGCGGTCATCGCCGGTGTCGGTGTCGCGGTGTCGGTACTCGCCGGCGCGTTCCTGGTCGGCGCCTCCGTGCGGGCGAGCTTGCGCGACCTGGCGCTGCTGCGGCTTGGCCGCGTCGACCACGTCGTCACCTCCGGGTTGTTCTTCCGCGAGGCGTTGGCCGACGACCTGCTGGCGTCCGGCGCGCTGGAGGCCGCCGCGACTGACGCGGTGCCGATGATCGCGCTCGAGGGGTTTGCGACCCATCAGGAGACCGGCAGCCGGGCGGGCGGCATCCAGGTGTACGGGGTCGACGAGCGGTTCTGGACCTTCCATGGTCTCGAGGCTGGGCCGGTTCCGGAGCCGGGCGCCGTGCTGGTCAGTGCGGGGCTCGCGCGGGAGCTCGGAGCGGTGGCGGACGACACGCTGCTGGTCCGCGTCCAGAAGCCGTCGGCCATCCCCCTCAGCTCGCTGCACGGGCGGCGCGACGATCTCGGGCGGACGATGCGGTTGCGTATCCAGCAGGTGCTGGCGTCGGACGATCTCGGCGAGTTCTCGTTCCGGCCGCAGCAGGGGCTTTCGCGTGCCGTGTTCATCAGCCTCGGCCGGATGCAGCGGGATCTAGGGCTCGACCGGCAGGTCAATACGATCCTGCTTGGCACCGGCGGTGGCGACGCCGCGGCCGTAGATTCGCCGGCTGCGGTGGCGGCAATCGAGGCCGCGCTCCGCGGGGAGACGCGGCTGGACGACCTCGGTGTGCGGGTGCGCGTGCTGGACGGGCGCGGCCAGCTCGTGGTCGAGTCGGCGGCCGGGCTCCTGTCGGACGACATTGTCGCCGCGGCCCGGGCGGCGGCTGCCGCGGCCGGTATGACGGACCAGCCGATCCTGACCTACCTGGCCAACGAGATCCGGTTCGGCGACCGGCTCACCCCTTACTCATTGCTGACCGCCCTCGACCTTGCGGCGTTCGAGCTGGATGACGTCGACCTGGGCGCCACCGGGACCGACCCGCCGCCCATCGTGCTGAACGACTGGACGGCTGACGACCTCCAGGCGGCGCCGGGGGACGTCATCTCGGTCCAGTACTACCTGTGGGAGGACGCGGGCGTGTTGCGGACCGCGGAGGCGGAGTTCCGGGTCGCGGCGGTCGTGCCGCTGGAGGGGCTGGCGGCCGACCAGGATTTCGCCCCGGACTATCCCGGTATCACCGAGGCGACCAACGTGTCGGACTGGGACCCGCCGTTCCCGATCGACCTCGATCTGGTCCGCCCGAAGGACGAGGACTACTGGGACGAGTACCGAACCGCCGCGAAAGGGTTTCTCCCGCTCGCGGCGGGGCAGGATCTGTGGCGGTCGCGGTGGGGTCAGGTCACCTCGTTGCGGGTCGTGCCGGCGACGGGGCCACCCGAGGCGGTCGCCGAGGCCTATCGCGCCGCGCTGCGGTCCGCGCTCGACCCGCTGGCCGCTGGCTTCGTCGTCTATCCGGCGCGGGGGCTCGCTCTCGAGGCGGCGGCCGGGGTGACCGATTTCGGCGAGTATTTCACCTACTTCAGTTTCTTCCTCGTGGTGTCGGCGTTGCTGCTGGCCAGCCTGTTCTTCCGGCTGGGTGTCGAACAGCGGCTGACCGAGATCGGGGCGCTGCGCGCGCTCGGGTTCGACCAGACGCGGGTCCGCCGGCTGTTCTGGACGGAAGGGTCGGTGCTGGCGTTCGCCGGGAGTCTCCTCGGGGTGGCGGGCGCGGTCGGGTACGCCGGGCTCATCATGTGGGGACTGCGCACCTGGTGGGTCGACGCGGTGGGGACGACCCTGTTGACGCTCCACGTGTCGCCGGGGGCGCTCGGAGCCGGCATGGCGGGTGGCATGCTGGCGGCGGTGGGATCGATCGCCTGGACGCTGCGTGGGGTCGCGGCGGCAACCCCGCGCGCCCTGATCAGCGGGTCGCTGCCCGATGCCGCCGGTCGCCGCGAGGAGGGGTCGCGCGCGGCCGGTCTCGCGCGGCGTGCGCCGGCCGCGCTCGGCGTGGCGGGGCTTATCGTGTTGGCCGCCACCGTCGCGGGGTTCGTCGGCGACACCGCCGGGTTCTTCGGTGCCGGGCTGCTGTTGCTGGCGGCGTTGCTCACCCTGGCGTGGGTCCTGCTCCATCAGCACGATCGGCGGGGCGTCGCCGCGCCGACCGCCTGGTCTGTCTCCCGCGTTGGGCTCCGGAACGCCACCGCGCGACCCGGCCGATCCGTCCTCTGCATCACGCTGATCGCCTTCGCGGCGTTCATCATCGTCGCGGTCGACGCGTTCCACAAGGCGGGTGGCGACGTGACGGCCGACCGCTCGTCCGGCACCGGCGGGTACTCGCTGCTCGCCGAGTCGCTGCTCCCGATCGTGCTCGACCTGTCCTCCGAGGATGGTCGGGCCGAGCTGGGGATATCGGCGTTCGACGACGAGGTCTTCGCCAACGCCGCGTACGCCCGCTTCCGTGTGCGCCCCGGTGAGGACACGAGCTGTCTCAATCTCTATCAGGCCAAGGACCCGCGGCTGCTGGCGCCCGACGACGCGTTCGTCGCCGAGGGCCGCTTCAGGTTCGGGCGCACGATGGCGGACACCGAGGCCGAGGAGGCGAACCCCTGGCTGCTTCTCGACCGGGTGTTCGACGACGGCGCGGTGCCGACAATAGCCGACGCCACGTCGCTGGCCTATGCGCTGCACCTGTCGGTGGGCGACGACTTCATCCTGCACCGGGACAGCGACAACCCGGTCCGGTTGCGCATCGTCGCGGCGCTGTCGGACAGCATCTTCCAGCGCGAGCTGATCATCGGCGAGCAGCACTTTGTCCGGCTGTTCCCGGCGCACGAGGGCTACCGGTTCTTTCTGGTCGATGCCATGGCCGACCAGGCCGCCGAGGTGACCGCGGCGCTCGAGGACCGGTTGGCCGATTTCGGCTTCGACGTCACCTCCGCGCCGGAGCGGCTCGCCGCGTTCCATCGTGTCGAGAACACCTATCTGGCGACGTTCCAGACGCTGGGGGCGCTCGGGCTGCTGCTCGGCACGCTCGGGCTGGGGACGGTGCTGCTGCGCAACGTGCTGGAGCGTCGGCGGGAGCTGGCGCTGCTCCGCGCGGTCGGGTACGACACCGGCCACATCTCGCTGATGGTGCTGGTCGAGAACGGGCTGTTGCTGTTCGGCGGGCTTGGCGCCGGCACCCTCAGCGCGCTGGTGGCGATTGCGCCGGCCTGGATCGAGCGTGGCGGGCAGTTTCCGATCATGTCGCTGGGCGGTTTGCTGCTGGCGGTGGCCGTCGCCGGTCTGGTCTCGTCACTCGTGGCCACCATGGTGGCGGTCAGGTCGCCGCTGCTTGCGGCACTGCGTTCCGAGTAGGGTCAGAACCCCTGTGGCAAGGCCCGTGCCGCCTTGGCCACGGCGACGGCGGGCAGGCAGGGCCGCTGACAGCAACACGGCCCTTCCCGTGTTCGCCACAGGCTCCGGCGGACAGACAGAGCCGTTGGCGCGGGAATTCGGATGAGTTGCAGGCGGCGCGAGCGAGCGTTCGTGTGACGGTCCGCAGCGCTGGTCAAGACCCCGTGACTCCACCCACATCGCGCACCATACCGGAGCCGCCCCGCGCCCGGATCGCGCCAACGCGGATCGAAACGCACGGAGTGGTCCGCGTCGACGACTACTACTGGTTGCGCGAGCGGGACAATCCGGAGGTGACCGCCTATCTGGAGGCGGAGAACGAACACACGCGTGCGGTCATGGCGCCCACCGAGGCGCTGCAAGAGACGCTGTTCGCCGAGATCAAGGGGCGGATCAAGCAGACCGACATGTCGGTGCCCTATCGGGAGGGGGACTACACGTACTACACCCGATACGAGGACGGCCGGGAGTACCCGATCTACTGCCGCAGACCGATCGAGAGCCCTCACCCCTCATCCCGGCCCTCGGAGCAGGTGCTGCTCGACGTCAACCTGCTGGCCGAAGGCCACGACTTCTGTCAGGTGTCGGGCCGCCAGGTCAGCCCGGACCAGTGTCTGCTCGCCTACGCCACCGACCTCGAGGGCCGGCGTGTCCATACCATCCGCATCACGGACCTGACGACCGGCAAGACGCTCGGCGACGAATTGACTGGCGTGACGAGCAACCTGGTGTGGGCCAACGACAGCCGGACCCTCTTCTACACCCGCCAGGACCCGGCGACCCTGCGTTGGTGCCGGGTCTACCGCCACCGGCTCGGCGCCTCGCAGACAGACGACACCCTGGTCTATGAGGAGCTGGACGAGACGTTCAACTGCGAGGTGGGGAACAGCCGGTCCAAGCGGTATCTGTTGATCGCGTCCTACCAGACCGTCTCCACTGAATACCGGTATCTGGACGCCGACGAGCCGGACGGCTCGTTCACGGTGTTTCTGGCGCGTGCACGCGACCACGAGTATCACCTCGACCACTACCGCGACCGGTTCTACATCCGCACCAACCGCGACGCCCGGAATTTCAAGCTGATGGAAGCGGCCGACGGGCAGTTGGATCCGGACGCGTGGGTCGAGCTGATTCCGCACCGGGAGGATGTCCTGCTGGGACGGTTCGAGCTGTTCACGGACTACCTGGTGGTCCAGGAGCGGCGCGGCGGGCTGATTCACCTGCGTGTGCGCCCCTGGGTCGGGGAGGGCGCGCACGACATCGCATTCGACGAGCCGACCTACGACGCGTATCTGTCGACCAACCGCGAGGCGGATACCCAGGTGCTGCGGTTCGGCTACGAGTCGCTGACCACACCGGTCTCGACCTACGACTACGACATGGTGACCCGCACGCGGACGCTGCGGAAGCGGGAAGAGGTGCTCGGTGATTTCGACCCGTCGCGGTATCGGGCCGAGCGGCTGACGGCGACGTCGCCCGATGGCGAGTCGATCCCGATCTCACTGGTCTCCCGGGTCGGGACGGCGCGTGACGGGACGACCCCCCTGCTGCTGTATGGGTATGGCGCGTATGGCATCAGCATAGATGCCACGTTCAACTCGGCGCGGCTCAGTCTGCTCGACCGCGGGTTCGTGTTTGCCATCGCGCACGTGCGCGGAGGCCAGGAGCTCGGACGCCGGTGGTATGACGACGGTCGGCTGGCCAACAAGCCGAACACCTTCAGCGACTTCATCGCGTGCGCGGACCACCTGGTCGCCGAGCGGTTCACGAACCCGGCGCGGCTGTTCGTCATGGGTGGCAGCGCCGGTGGGATGCTGGTGGGCGCCGTCATCAACATGCGCCCGGACCTGTTCGCCGGCGCGGTGGCGGACGTGCCGTTCGTCGATGTCGTGACGACGATGCTCGACGACAGCATCCCGTTGACGACCGGCGAATACGACGAGTGGGGCAACCCGCACGAGCGCGCCGCCTTCGACGACATCCTCGCCTATTCGCCCTACGACAACGTCGAGGCGAAGGAGTACCCGAGCCTGCTGGTGCTGGCCGGGCTGCACGACTCGCAGGTGCAGTACTGGGAGCCGGCGAAGTGGGTCGCGAAGCTCCGGGCGGTGAAGACTGACACGAACCGGTTGTTGCTCAAGACCAGCATGGACGCCGGACACGGCGGCGTCTCCGGCCGCTACCGTCAGTACCGCGAAACCGCTCTGCAGTACGCGTTCCTCCTCGCCGAGGCTGGCCTCGCGTAAGACCTCTCTTCACCGGGTCTGGCCCTCACCCCAGCCGTCTGCCCCTGTGACGACGCGCTTAGGGCAGGCAGAGGGAGATGAAGAACTCTGAGCGCTTTTCTTGGCGCACGACTACAGCTCAGGCCACGTTGTGTCGAAAAGTGCAAATGTGAGAACACGGCACGCGACGTCTGCCTTGCTGTGCGCCTTTTTCGTGACCGGCGCCACCTCCCTCATCTTCGAGGTCGTCTGGGCCCGTCTGCTGCTGCTGTCGCTGGGTACGACGCCGATGGCCATGGGTGTCGTGCTCGGCGCCTTCATGGGGGGCATGGCGGTCGGCAGCTGGTGTGCCGGACGCGCCCCTATCCGGCGCCTGGCGCCACTCACGGTGTACGCGGGGCTCGAGGCCTGGATCGGTCTCTACGCGCTGACGACACCGTTCGTGCTGCGGCTGGTCGATCTGGCGCCACCAGGGTTCCAGCTCGCGCTGGGGGTGCTGGCGTTGCTGCCGGCCACCGTGGCCATGGGGACGTCGCTGCCGGTCCTGGTCCGGGTGCTCGACCGGGGCACGACGCATCGTGCGACGACGGTCGGCTGGCTCTATGCGGTCAACACGGCCGGGGGTGTCGCAGGCCCATTGCTGACCGTCTTCCTGCTCTTCCCGCTGGCCGGACTGTCGCGGACGCTGGTCATCACGGCGCTGGTCAACCTGCTCGTCGGCGGTGCCGTCTGGCTGGGGCGGTCGTGGTGGGCACCCGCGGAGTCACAGCGGCCCAGTGTGGCGCCCGCCGGCGCCGCCGGCGGGCCACCGGTGACGGCGGCACCGGTTCCGCGACTGCTCTACCTGATTCTGGCTGTGTCGGGCGCGACCGCAATGGTCTACGAGATGGCCTGGAGCCGCACGCTGTCGATGGTGTACGGCTCGTCGGTCTACGGCGTGTCGATCATGCTGTCCACCTTCCTCGTGGGCATCGCGCTCGGGTCCTGGCTCGCGGCCGCCCGGGTCCGGCGGCGCCCGGCGACGATGCTGGGCGCGGTGTGGTTGCTTGCCGGATCGGCCTGGGCGGCGTTCCTCAGCCAGTATGTCGGGGGCCGTCTGCCGTTCCTCTTTCTCGATCTCTATCGGTGGGTGGACGGTGGGACCACCGGGCTCTTCGGCGCGCAGTTCCTGCTCGCGGCCCTCCTGATGCTGCCGGCCACACTGTGTCTTGGTGCGCTGTTGCCGGTGGTGGTCAGTGCGGCGGGCCGCGTGGGCGCACGACCGGTCGTCTCCTCGCTCTACGCCGCCAACCTGCTCGGCTCGGCCACCGGCGCGCTGGTGGCGTCCGGATTGCTGCTGGCGAGCGTCGGGCTGAACGTGTCGGTGCAAGTCGGGGTGCTGGTCGCGCTCGGACTGGCGATCGTGACCACCGTCCGGCTGCCTGGACCGCACGTCCAGACCATCGGCGCACTCGTGGCGGCCGTCATCCTGGTTCTGGCGCTCGACGGTGGTGCACACCAGCTCGGGCTCAGCTTTGGTCTGTATCACGGTGCCCCGGGCTACACCGACAACGACGATCGGGGCATCCGCGACCTGGTGGCGTCGCATGAGCTGCTGTTCTACCGCGACGGCCCGACCGCGTCGGTCGCGGTCCACCGGGTCGACCGCTACGTCCTGCTGAAGATCAACGGCAAGACCGATGCGTCCAACGGCGCCGGTGACATCGAGACGCAGACCCTGCTGGCGCACCTGCCGTTGATGGCCGCCGAGCGGGTCGATCGGGTCGCCGTGGTGGGGTTCGGCAGCGGGATGACCGTTGGCGCGGTGCTGACCCACCCGGTGCGCGAGGTCGACGCGTTCGAGATCGAGCCGGCCGTCATCGAAGCGTCCCGCTACTTCGAATCGATCAACGGTCGCCCGCTCGACGACGCGCGGCTCCGTCTGGTCATCGGCGATGCTCGGGCCGAGCTGCGGCGCGACGTCGAGCCCTACGACGTGATCATCTCCGAACCCTCGAACCCCTGGATCACCGGTGTCGCCAATCTCTTCACGCGGGACTTCTTCGAACTGACGGCATCGCGGCTGGTCCCGGGCGGTGTGTTCGCCCAGTGGTTTCACCTGTACGGCATGTCGGCGGACTCGGTCCGCGAGATGATGGCCACGTTCCGGAGTGTGTTTCCGCACGTGGTCGCGTTCAACGACCGCGACCTGATTCTGCTCGGATCGGACCGCCCCATCACGTTTTCGCTGGACCAGATGACCCGGCGGTTCGCCGACCCCGGTGTGCGGGCGAGTCTCGCCGAGGCGTTCGTGCGGTACCCGGCCGACCTGCTGGTGAAGCTGAGGCTCGACGAACGTGGCACGGCGGCGTTCGCGGCAGGTGCCGCGCTGAACACCGACGACAACATGCGGTTGGAGCTGGCCGCGCCGCGGACCCTCTATCAGGATCGGCTCACCGCCATCCGGGCCGAGCTCGACCGACACCCGCCAGCGCCGTTCGACCTGTTGACCGGCGACGGGTCGCCGGCCGAGGCGGAGTTCGAGCTGGCCGCCTCCTACTTCACCGCCGGGCGTGACGATGAGGCCCTGCACCACTGCGAACGGGCGCTCGCGCTCGAGCCGTCGTTCGAGGGGTTGAAGCTCCTGGGCCAGATCGCCGAGCGTCGCGGTGACCGGCGCCGCGCGCGCGACGCCTGGCGGCGTGCCCTGGCCGTCGGGGGAGACCCCCCTCAGCGGGCGCTGGTGCAGGCGCTGCTGCGGGGCGTCGAGCCCGTCTAGCGCTGGCGAGGCGGAGCCTCGCTCGCGGTAGACGAGCTGTTCTCACAGCCCCGCTACGCGGGGGCTGCTAGACATCTCGGCGGCATGACGGGAACCTGGGATCCAGACGTCACGATGTTTGGAGATGTCTAGCGCCTGCCCGGCATGGCCCACCTGTGTCGGCTCTGGTCCTAAACGTCACATGCCTACCGTCGTCTATGTTTCTAGGGCCGGGCCCTTGTTCGGGGTGCGTCCACTCTGGTGATGTACGATGGCCGTTCCGACGGCGGAGGATCGAGTGTGACTGGAAGACGACCACAGCGACGCGGCTGCAGCTACGGTTGGACGGCCCGCGGCCGGCGGATCGGCGTGAGACTGGGCATCCTGGTGCTGGCGAGCATCGTGGCGGCCCCGACCCTGGCGGGTGCGAGTGAGAACTGGCCGAACTGGCGGGGCCCGGCTCGCACCGGCGTCAGCACCGAGACGAACCTGCCGACCGAGTGGGACACCGAGACGAACATCGCCTGGAAGGTGGAGATGCCGGCGTGGAGCGGATCGACGCCGATTATCTGGGGCGAGCGCATTTTCCTGAACGTCGCCGACGGCGAGAACATCAGCCTCAGGTGTCTGGACCGCAATACCGGCGACACGCTGTGGACGCGGCATCTGAGCGGCGGCGACCACCGAGAGCGGAAGCAGAACATGTCGTCACCCTCGCCGGTGACCAACGGCGAGCAGGTCTACGTGATGACCGGGACCGGGGTGTTGACGGCGTTCGATGTGGACGGCACCGAGCTGTGGCGCCGCAACATCCAGACCGCTTATGGCCAGTTCGGGCTGAACTGGGGCTACGCCTCCTCGCCGCTGCTGGTCGACGACGCGTTGTTCGTGCAGGTCATTCATGGCATGCGGACCGACGACCCCTCCTATGTGCTGCGGATCGACCGGCACACCGGGGAGACCGTCTGGCGCGTCGAGCGCTTGACCGACGCCCGGCGTGAATCTCCAGACTCCTACACGACCCCGGCGCTGCTCGAGTATGGCTCGACCCGAGAGATCGTCATCAGCGGCGGCGACGTGGTCACCGGGCACGATACGGAGACCGGGCAGGAGCTGTGGCGCGCCAATGGGTTGAACCCGCAGAACAACGGGGCGTATCGGATCATCGCGTCGCCAATCGTGCACGGAGAGATGATCTATGCACCTACTCGGGTCCGGCCGTTGCTGGCGCTCAGGGCCGGTGGTCGCGGCGACGTGACCACGTCACACTTGGTGTGGACAACCGAGAACGGGCCGGACGTGCCGACTCCGGTGACCGACGGCACGTATTTCTACGTGGTCAACGACCGGGGCATCGTGTGGGTGCTGGACGCCCAGACCGGAGAGGAGATCTACGGCCCTCAACGGTTGCGACGTGGCACCTACAGCGCGTCACCCGTACTCGCCGATGGCAAGATCTACGTCACCAACGAGAGTGGGCTGACCAGTGTCTTCACGGCGGGGCCGGAGTTCGAGCTGCTCGCCGAGAACGACCTGGACGACTACGTGCTCAGCTCGATCGCGGTCTCCGACGGGCAGATCTTCCTGCGCACGACGACCTATCTCTACGCGATCGGGGAACGGACCAGCTCAGGCAGCTAGGTTGCTGTGGAACGCACTCCAGTGTGTCTCTCTCCCCTCTGGGAGAGGGTCGCGGTGAGGGCACTTCTCGGATCGGGCGTCGTGAAACCGATGGGAGCGTGACAGTGAGCCGCCGATCGATCTTCCTCGTGCTGGCGGTGCTGGCGCTGTACGGCGCGCATCAGGACTTCTGGTTCCGCGACCTGGCGCGTCCGCTCGTGTTCGGCTTCCTGCCGATCGGGCTCGTCTACCACGTCGTGCTGTGTCTGGCGATCACCGGGCTCATGTGGGTGCTGGTGCGTTACGCCTGGCCGGTCGAGCTGGAGCGGACGGTCGCGGATCGGACGCGCTCGTCGGAGGAGCGCTCGTGATCCCCACGCTCGTCGTCTTCGCCTATCTCGGTGTCGTCCTCTACATCGGCATCTTCGCCTTCCGCCGCGCGTCCGGCGCCGGCGGCGGTGCCGAGGACTATTTTCTCGCCGGCCGATCGCTCGGGCCGACGGTGTTCCTGTTGTCGCTGTTTGGCACCAACATGACGGCGTTCACCATCCTCGGGTCGGCGGGTCACGCGTTCTCGAACGGCATCGTCACCTTCGGGCTGATGGCCTCGGCGTCGGCGCTGATCATTCCGGTCAGCCTGTTCCTGGTGGGTCCGCGGTTGTGGGCGCTGGGGAAGCTGTACGGGTTCATGACCCCGGTGCAGATGTTCCGCGACCGGTGGGAGTGCGGGCACATCGGCACGGCGATCTTCGCCCTGCTCGCGATCTTGCTGGTGCCCTACATCATCATCGCGGTGATGGGGGGCGGGACGGCGCTGAACGCGATCAGCGGGGGGCTCGTGCCCTACTGGCTCGGTGG